>DAOUVS010000305.1 GCA_030667525.1 Candidatus Zixiibacteriota bacterium
TAGTGCATCCATCTCACCCGTGGGCTTACCCAGCTTTCGCTAAGTTTACTTTTTATAGTTCCAAAAATCTTTGCGAATTTAAAATCAAAAGGAACTACATCAGAGATCACGGTGCGAAAGATAAGTTCTTGAAATCTTAGAATAATTACTTCTCATAATTTCGTGTGCAAAATGCTCTGCTGAAAGACCTAACTACTTGAAATTATTGAATCGCAAAAAATTAAATTTGTTCTTGATTTTAAAAACGTTTCTGTTATCATCACTCCCACGATGGTAATAAATTCCAAAAGAATTGGCCAATTGCGAATATTTACGGAACGAAACCGTTTTGGCAGAATTATAACAAGTGTGTACGTTGATTATATTCCGGTGGCGCTATTTGAACAAGACAATATTAATGAGCGAAAACTTGTGGCAATTGAACTTGTTGAGCGAGGTCATTGTAATCAAACAGTTGCTGGTAAAATATGTGAATTTCATCGCAATACTGTATTCAAAATCTTACGCACCAAACGGATTTTGGGTATTGAAGCGGTTTTTGAAGATAATCGCGGACCCAAAGAGCCGTACAAGTATATTGGGAATGTACGCTCTCATATCAAGAAATTACTGAGAAAATACCCGGACCAGAAAGATCAGGAAATTGCCGACCAGGCAGCCGGATATCTGAAGATAGATATTTCACGTAGCGCTGTTGCTCGGGTTCGAACAGAGAAAGAGGACAAAAAAAGCTTGAAATATCAGCCAACTAAGGCTGAACTTATTGCAATAGCCCAGGTTGCCGATGCTGTGGACAGGCGTAATTTTGATGATCGACAAATGGAGTTTAACTTCACTGTGGACACAGAAGTTAAACAAAAGAGCGAAGCATGTTCCAAAGAAGCTCCTCTCAAACCCGAAGGAAACTCAGAAGAGCGTTTGATAGATAGATTGCAAGCTGGTGAACGGTGCAATTTTGCAGGCCAACTCATACATCATCTGTTTTTAGAAGAAATCGGATTTGATGGGATCACCTCGGCTCTTCCTTTAAATTCAAGAAATATTTATCAGGGCAGCGACATTCTGGCTCTGCTTTTCCATAGCATCAACCTGGATATTCCATCAGTCGAGGCTTTGAAATTAGTAAATGCCGGCGAGTTAGGAGTGGTTATAGGAATGAACCGGGCACCGGAAAAAGAAACCTTGAGGGATCATCTTGCCGCAATGGCCAAACAGTATCTGTGTGGCAATCTTACTGATAGATTTGCACAGGTTCTTCTTAAGCGGAACTTTATTGATCCGGAGGTTTTCTTTATTGATGGTCAATTTTTGCCTTATTATGGCCTTAACGTCATTGCCAAAGGTTATTTTACGGTCAGACGTTTGGCCATGCGAGGCAATGAGCTTCACGCCATAACCGATCTACAGGGAAGGCCGTTGTTTTTTATTACCGAATCCAATGAGATAGATTTTAGACCGATTATATCCCGTAGCGCATTAAAATTAAGAGAATATGGAATTGATCGACCGATACTGGTGTTTGATCGGGGCGGTTATGGCATCCACTTTTTCAAAGAACTTGATCAGATCGCCGAGTTTGTTACCTGGGCCAAGTATGTGGGTGAAAAGAGCCTTGCCGGCATTCCTGATTCAGCCTTTACGGTTGGGATACGATTTACAGATCATAAATACCTGGTAGCGGAACAAATCCGTACGGTAAAAGAGTCGGTTCAAACCGCAAAAAGGGAAGGCCGACCAGAGCCGACTTCCATTGAGTTACGAATGGTGGTTTTAGAAAATATAGAGACCGGAAAACGGATAGCCATCTACACCAACAACGAAGAGAAACCGTTATCTGATATCGCCTATTACATGCTTAACCGCTGGGGAGACTCGGAGAATATCTTTAAAGAGATGATGTCCCGTTTTAACCTTAACTACCATCCAGGCTATGACATTAAAGAACTTGAAAACCAGCCGTTAATTGAAAATCCTGATATTGCCTTGATTAAAAAAGCTATCCGCATCCTTAAAAAGGAAATTGAGGAACTGGAAAAGGAAATAATCCTGGCCCAGGTTAAAGAGGAAAAACGCTCAGATAAAAGACGTCGGGCTAAGATATCAACGATGAAGGATTCAATAACCGAAAAAAATGAAGACATTGCCGGTTTTGCAGATAAGCTGTCCCAACTTCCCATAAAGATATCCATCATAGATCTGCTTAAAGGCAGATCTATGAGCCGATGCGATTTGGAAAAGAAAAAGCTCTACGATCTAATGCAGTTTATGGCGTATAATTCCCGTGAACGTTTGGTGGAAATATTTCGCGGCTGTTACAGTGATCATCGTGACGTAAAACCGGTTTTAGATATGATAACTCGCAGCGCCGGCTATATCAGACTCTTTGGCCAAACGCTGATAGTTGTATTGGATTGGATAGAGAACAAGAAGCACAGGAAAGCGGCAATACAGTTCTGCCGACTGTTAAATCAAAAAGGAATCAAGATGGCAGGCCGACTAAAGTTAAAGCTGGCTTTTTTTGTGTCAAAGTATCCCCTGCATGGTTCATCCGCTATGCACAATTTGACATAAGAAATTCCTCTATTTACCGTGATCTCTGCACATATTAAATTGTGAATAAGTATTGATTGTGAATAAATATTGATATAGAAACGATTTCCTGGAAATCCATTGCATTATAACTTCTAATCAAGGCAATTTATGAAAACAGA
>DAOUVS010000294.1 GCA_030667525.1 Candidatus Zixiibacteriota bacterium
ATCTTAGATGTATAATTTTAATTGTTGAACAGCAAGTCGATGATTTGACAAAAATATGATTTTGATATTATTTTAGATTGATAACGTGAGTTTTTTGCCATGAGAATAAGACGCCTGCTTTTAATATATATATTGTTAATTTTTCCGGCACTAAGCCTCAATGCCGGAGAAAATATCAGTCTTTCGGCTGCATTGGATAAAATTGATATCCAATTTGAAGAAACTGTCGAACTTAAACTTGAGATAAAGTGGCAGGGCGATATTACCAGCTACGCTTTTGAGGTTATCCCGCTTCCCGAACTCGAAAATCTAAAAGTCCTCGGGACTTCATCGGCTATCTCCAGTGGTGTTGAAAATGATAATGAAATAACAACCAGAACTTTCAAATATACTCTTAAGCCTACCGGTTCAGGGATTGGTATAATTAATCCGATAACTCTGCAATCTATCTCTATGCCGGATTCTATTCCTGGTTTGCTTTCAACGCAACTTATGAAAGTAAATATTGCCATACCGATTCCAGTCGAAAAAGAATCGGGAGTACAGATATATTTATATTTAATGATAGCCGCCTTAATGATTGCTGCCGTTGTTATTGTTGTTTTAAAAAAGAGAAACAGGCCTGATATCGAACCGATTAAATCACCGGAAGAATATTTTTCCGAAACACTGGCTCAAATTAAAGCAAATAGCCAACAGGATCGAACGCAGTTTTTTACAAAACTGCATTCAGCTCTGGCTAATTACATCAAGGCAAAATTCAGTATTGAAACCTCTGGCCAAAATGCCGAAAAAATAGTCGGCCAAATTGAAAAACTTGAGATTTCAGCCAACTATAAAGAGAAAATATCGGGCTGGCTGATTCGATCTGAAAAAGAAAAATATGCCCCATTTGGCGGCGAACCGGGTGATATAATTAGATTAATTTCGGAACTTGAAAACTTCTTTAATGATATAAAATGAGAGTGAAGAAAATGAAAAAAATAATTATTAGTGATATATCGGAGGCAAAATGAACAAAGATATTGAACAGATTCAGGCGATTGTCGAAAAGGAATCGGTCTTTGTCGAAAAGTTAACATCGCAGATGAGTTCGGTAATTGTAGGACAGCACTATATGGTGGAACGGCTGCTGGTTGGAATTCTGGCCAATGGTCATGTATTATTGGAAGGTGTTCCTGGTCTGGCCAAAACTCTTGCTGTTAAAACATTGTCTGATACGATTGATGCCAAATTCCAAAGGCTGCAATTCACACCTGATCTTTTACCGGCTGATTTAATTGGAACGATGATTTACAATCCACAAAAAGCAGAATTTACTGCCAAGAAAGGGCCGATTTTTGCCAATATTATTCTGGCTGATGAAATCAACCGCGCCCCTGCCAAAGTGCAGTCGGCTTTATTGGAAGCGATGCAGGAGCGACAGGTAACAATTGGCGATACCACTTATCCATTAGAGGAGCCGTTTCTGGTGCTGGCGACACAGAACCCGATTGAGCAGGAGGGCACCTATCCGCTTCCCGAAGCTCAGGTCGACAGGTTTATGCTGAAACTGAAAATTACCTATCCAACCCCTGCCGAAGAACGAATTATTATGGATCGGATGACCACCGGTGAAACGATAAAAGTTGATAAAGTTATCACTGCCCAGGATATTATCAATGCCCGCAAGGTTGTGGCCGAGATTTATGTCGATGAAAAGGTCAAAGAGTATATCCTCAATCTCATTCTTGCCACCCGCGAACCGGAAAAATATGGTCTTGGTGAGCTCAAAGATCTGATTGCCTATGGCGCTTCACCGCGAGGAACCATTTATTTGAATCTCGCCGCCAAGGCACATGCTTTCTTAAGAGGACGCGGTTATATTACTCCTGAGGATATTAAGGCTATTGGGCCTGATATTTTAAGGCACCGGGTTCTGATTACCTATGAAGCCGAGGCTGAAGAGATGAGTTCGGATGATATCGTGCGGAAAATTTTTGATGCAATCGAGGTTCCGTAGTTGCGATGGCTCAGGTTGATCAAAAAGAACTGCTGAAGAAAATCCGGCGAGTCGAGATAAGAACCAAACGGCTGGTGAACGACCTTTTTTCCGGTGAGTACCATTCCACCTTTAAGGGGCAGGGGATGGAATTTGAGGAAGTGCGTCAGTATCAGCCGGGAGATGATATTCGTTTGATCGACTGGAATGTTACTGCTCGAACCGGGTATCCATATATAAAGAAATTTAAAGAGGAGCGTGAACTTTCGGTTATTTTGCTGGTTGACGTTTCCTCATCCGGTCTTTTTGGAACCAAAGAGAAATTAAAAGAAGATACGGCCGCCGAATTGTGCGCCTTGATGGCTTTTTCGGCCATAAAAAACAATGATAAGGTCGGAATGATAATTTTCTCCGACCGGATCGAGAAATTTCTACCGCCCAAAAAGGGCCGGGCGCACGTTCTGAGATTGATTCGGGAGATTCTTCATTTTAAACCGGAAGGAACCGGGACCGATATCGCCGGTGCGCTGGAATATTTTAACAGGGTGATCAAGAAAAAATCGGTTGTTTTTTTGATTTCTGATTTCCTCTCAGAAGATTATCTCAAACCGCTCCAGATTGCCAATAACCGGCATGATATTATCGCAATGAAAATCTCCGATCCGCGCGAATTAAAATTCGAGAATGTCGGGATGATCGAGCTTGAGGATGCCGAAACCGGGGAGACATTTATAATTGATACCGGCTCGACCCAATTTCGAAACGATTTTGCCAAACAGGCCGAGCAGGATAATGTCACTCTGAAGCGTTCATTTCAATTAATAAATCTCGATTTTATACAAATTATTACCAACCAGTCATACATTATTCCGTTGATTAATTTCTTTAAGGCGCGAGAGAAACGACATTAAGGCAAGGTTTTGATA
>DAOUVS010000341.1 GCA_030667525.1 Candidatus Zixiibacteriota bacterium
ATAATTATGATTCCGATACCCAGACTAACCATAGACTGAATCTTTATTATGGCCGCAATATGTCAGATATGCCGTTTGGATTTACCTTTGGGTATTTTCGTTCATCAGCGAAGAATGAAGACGTTCTAAATGCCGCCATTACAAATCAATTTGAAGACACCTATAACCGGTATGAATTAGGTTTTGGATTATCACCAATGGAAGGAAAACTTGATGTTGCCGTCAATTTTGCCATGATGAACTGGGTCGATAAGGGTTATAATACTTTTGGTGATGCCAATGCCGAAAATGGTGTTGTTGATGAAACCGAGCCAGATGGAAACATGGAAATCTCTCTTCGCGGTAGATATTTTATGGAACCAAAAGGTAATTTCACTTGCGTTCCCCACTTTGCATTTGAATCAAAGAAGTATGGACAAAAATTATACACAAATGGCCAGTATAACAGTCAAACCGCGTTTACCTGGCAGGTATATCGCACAGACGAAACTAAGATATCATATGTTGATCTTGGCTGGGGCATGAATTACGATGCCGCTGAAGATGTTCTGTTTGTTACTGATTTTGGTGTCACCTTTGGATCTTATGCCTATTCTTCATCCTATACCGATGAAAGTGCTACCGCCGCCAGCACTGCGGAATATAAAAGAACTTATAAGGCGATGCCTTATTTCAAACTTGGTCTTGATGCCAAAATACTCAAATGGCTGGATTTCCGCGCTGGAGTTAACTCATTGTGGAATCAGTATAAATACGAACGCTCATATACTGATTACAGTTATTCAAGTGGTGAATCATTTACAACTACTCAGACATTCCTCGGCGTTGGAATGCATTGGGGTGCTTTAGAAGTTGATGCTCTCCTTGATCCTGAATTCCTGCTGAATGGACCATATTTTATTGGCGGTGAACCAACTGACAATAATTATAATTCAGGTTCAATGTTTGGTAAAATCTCATTTTTGTATAGCTTCTAAGAATATATTTACTGAATAGTAAAAAGCCGCCTGATTATCAGGCGGCTTTTTTATTCTCCCCTCTTTCCTCAGATACGCAATTATTCTAAATAATTATCTAACATCATAACGGAGAAACGCCACAAACGCTCCGGTAAACGATAATAACATATATAATATCAATAGCCCAAAATCGACCACCACCGGCTTAACCGCTTCGGCCAATGATACAATCGGCCTGACAAATCGTGGAACATCGGTAATATCAAGCTGATCCTTGCTGCGACTCCCCTTGATCGTCATATCCATTGGGCCATCATCTTCCATTGTTATCGCCATCATCACATGCCCGTTATCCCCTGTTTCATCCTGCTTACGTTCAACATATTGATAAAACTGATTACGATATTCATTGATGGCATCTTCATACCGGTTTTTCACCCTGATATCCGTCCCCGCCAGCGTCATCGCCCCCAGTTGGTAGGCCGAAGCGGGAGAAAATCGAGATAATACAAAAGCTAATTTCTCCTGGGCTGATTTCCTTTGTCTTAAATCTTCCTGCAATCTTAGGCCGTACTGATCGATCTCCCTCTCGATTTCTCTTCTGAGGAAATCCATTGTCTCCATCCTCGCCCAGAGAGCTTCATCACTTATTTCTTCGTTGTCAGATGAATTGATGCTATTGTCTTCCCATCCCTCCTCCATTTTCTGATAAAATTGCTCCCAGCGTTCTTTTGAAAAACCGCTGATCTGTCCCTCGATTTCGGCAATACGGGGAACTCTGACCATATTTCCAGCAGCCATGACCCCGGCTCGCGGGACAATCATAATAAAAACTACCCAGACAACCAAAGCGGTAAGAAAAGAAACCGATGATTTTTTGGTTAAAGATGAGATAAAGACGCCCAAAATAATAAAACAGGTAAACAATAACAGCGATAAAGATAGGAAAAGGCCGATCCGGAACCAGTGATCGATTGTTAATGGGATATTATAAAACAGTATTAATAATAGCCCC
>DAOUVS010000065.1 GCA_030667525.1 Candidatus Zixiibacteriota bacterium
AATTAATCGATATATTTCCGATGCTTTTTCTTTATTTGCTTCGTCGCGTGAATATATATCACCCTTGATTTTCAAACAGTACGGATAGAAATAATCGTCACGATAATCTTTTTCCATTTTATCAATAATCCCAAACGCCTTCTTATCGGCATTATTTTGGGCATAATATTCAGCAAGCTGATAACAGCTAATACCGGTCAAAGGTGAAAGAGGTTGATTTATAATTGAGTTGAAACGATTTTCCATTGAATCGGGCATCAAACGATACTGAAAAAGTAGAGCTTCGGCATATTCTGATAACATCTCAGGAACCACCAAAAATGATTCGCCGATAACCAGTGCGTTATTCAAGGCATCATTAAGATAAAATCCCCTCGGGTAATTTTGCAATAATTTCCGGAATTTCAGTTCCGCCGCCTCAAATTCTTTGCTGAGGAAATTGATCATGGCTTGATTGTATTCCAAATACTCAAGATGTTCTTCAGGCAGTTTATCGCTTATTAAACCGGCAAATGATGCTGCCGCACTCTCCAGATCACCCTCCACCAGAAGCAATTTTGCTTTCTCCAGATTCGTCAAATAGATTAACTGGCCATAAGGACAGCTGGCCGTGACCGAATCGTAGATAATTCTGGCGCTGTCATAATCGATTAAATCATAACGATAGATATTTCCGATTTCATACAATGCAGCGAAACGATCCCGTCTGTTTTCGGTACTATCGATAATTGACTTGTAGGTTTCAATTGCCTGATACGGCTGCCCTAATCCTCGTAACGCCTCAGCCCGATACGAACGATAGTTCATCAGAATCTGGCTTTTTGGGTACATTCGCTCGAAATATTCAGACGTTTGTAATACTTGAGCATACAACTTTCGTTCGCGACATTTTCTTAAGTATCCAAGAAGCTCCCGGCCCTCTTTGTTTAAGACCGAATCAATCCGTACTACCGCCTCGAACGCTTCGGTAAATTTCCCCTGCCTTATATATGTTTCCGATAGATATTTTAATGCATAAATATTATTGGGGTGAGAATCAAGAATGTCAACAAAAGCGCGCGCCGCTTCTTCCGGCGCCAGTGGATATCTGATCAGCGCCGCCGTTTTTTTCTCGGCCTCAACTGCGGTAACTGAGTCGGTTTCGGTTGCCCTGAAATACTCCATCACCGCTTCATAATATGATTGTCTGGTTTCATACAGCGTCGCCAGATGCAAAGTATATAGGTTTTTGTCTTTGAATTCATCTCTGGCCTGTAAAATTAATTCGGTCGCCTTTTCAGTGTAACCATCACGAATCAGAATCTGAACGATCGCCAGATAGATATCTCTGTCACCTGGAAAGCGGTCAAGGATGTTATTTATTTGTTTGGTGACCGATGAATCAACTGCCGTTTTTTGATAAATCTCCAGAAGTTGAAATTGATACAAATAGTCATTTTCATTATTTTCAAGTTGTCGTTGCAACAACATCTCTGCTTTTGAATATGCTTGTAGTTCGGTATAACAAAGATACAATAAGTTGATAATATTCCGGTCATCGGGTCTGACTTCATACAGACTCTCCAGCATATTTGCCGCTGAAATATATGCACCCTGCGCGAGAAGCTGATGAATCATTGAAAAATTGTCGGAGTTCGATTTATTATAATCTCCAAATTCCAACTGTTTTTGCGGTGACATAATTTTTTGCGTAAATGCCGATTGCGCAACCAGCAAAGCAAATATCAAAAATATAAATATTTTACTTTGTTTCATCGGGTGTTTCATACTGCTGAAAATCGGAGTTTTCCAATAAAGCTTTAAAATACGCTTTAATATGGTTTTCATACACTTCGGGATACTTCCCGTCGAGGAATTTGCGCAGTCTGTTTTCGACATCAAGTCCGCCGCGCAATTGATTTCCTGAAAGAGCCGCTGGCGAATTTCTGAGTATTTCCCCTCCGATTTTGGCTCGGCGCTGATCGGTGAAATCTTTCTTTTGCATGGTACGCGTAGCATCAAGCATTCGGGAATATATTTTTAACTGACGATCGAGTGTCTCCTGTCCCACCTCGCCGGTAGCCAGTGCATCGGCGACCTTTTGCATATCTTCGCGAATGGCATCAAGCCGACCAAGAACCTCTTTGCTTTGCCCAAATTCGTTTTGCAACTGCCCCAGCGATTTGCCAATAGCATTCTGTTCTGCAGCGAGTCGTCTCAATGCATCAGTATCTGATTTGCTTGGCTTACTTCCTGGATTCTGGCATTGTGATTGTGTCTGCTGATTCAGTTCCTGCTGTTGTTCTGACAAAGAACCCATCTTTTGCGAGGGCTTGCTGCATGAGCCGCCCTTATTGCAATTACTTTGCGATTCAAGGGCATCCAGCATCGAAATAGCAGAGCGGTTGAGATTATACAGCGCCTCTCTTTGATAGTTGATACCCTCTCGTTGACGACGATTACTGAACTGATCTATCGCCAGATCAATATTTCCAACCGCCTGATTAACCATACTGTTTAATCCGGCCGCAATAAACGGAGATTCTTTACCAAGTTCCGCAATCCGATTTGCCAAACCGCCGACCGATTCTTTTAATACCTGCTGCTGAGCCGCCAGATCACGCAGAACTTCGGAGCCACCGGTTAAAGCAGAGGCACTATTAATAATTTCTTCCTGACCGTTACAGAGATAGTTCAGATCATTGATCGCCGCCCGAATTTTTTTGCTGGCATCGTTCCCATCGCCACCGCACATCTTTTGCTGACCCTTTTTCATCTGGTCGGCCAATTTCAAAAGTTTCGAATAAGCCTTTTCACCCTCTTGTTTGGCCTTTTGTTTGGCCATCTTTTGAAGTTCCTGATCCATCTGGTCCATATTTTTACCGGCATCACTTTTCTCTACCGCCTCAAGAAATTCGTCGCTATCCTCGGTTTTGGCAAAACTGGTTTCCTTGAGCATCTTTTCTAATTCAGCCGCATCTTTTTTTAGATTATCATATCCCTGTTTTATCTTCTTTTCTTCGGGCGATAGCGATGGTAGTTTTTCTTTGGCCGATTTTTCCGTTTCCTTATTTACCTGATCCTGTTTTTCGGCCAGATGTTTAGCCATTTCAGCCATATTGTTAATTTTCTGTTCGATCTGCATTTTGCGCAACAGTGCGATTGTCCTGTCCAGACGCTGCATCAGTTCTTTCTGCGAAAGTTGAAAATCTTTAAGCGCCTCTTCCAGCTTTTTCTGATCCATCTGCTTGAGAGCTTCCATTAGTTTTAGCCGGGCCTCTTTCATTTCGGGTGTCGCAACCTGTTCAAACAGTTTCTTGATCTCAGACAGTTTTTCCATCATCTCCCGATTACCGAGACTGTTTTCCTGCATCTGATCTAACATCTTATCAAGATTTTGGGCCGTCGCTTTGATCTGTTCGGTAATCTGCTCTTCCTGAGTTGCTATTTCCTGAAGTTCTTTCTGATGCTGCCATGAGAGTTTCTGATTCGGTTGGGTTTGCTCTTCTTCCATTTTGCGGACAATATTTTTTAGCCGCTCAGAAAGATCTTTGTGATCCCTAAAATACTGTTCGGCCTTATTTATATTTTCACTCTGCTCCTGCTCGGTCTGGGCAATAATCTCTTCCAGTGAAGGCAGACGGGCGATATACTCCCTCGATGATGATATTTTTGGGCCGCTGATACGATCATTGTCGGCCAGCTCAAAATGATAAATAATATAATCTGATGGTGACATCCGCAACGGTTCGACATCCCAGCTAAACTTTATTTCACCTTCGGTTTTGATACTGTCAGAAAAATGAAGCACTGCCACCGTTTCATCTCCCTTGCGTCCACTTGAGACCAGATTATATTTCAACTGTAACGATGAGAATCCGTAATCATCGGAGATACGAAGAACCACCGGAATAATCATCTCCTCATTCAGATTGATATCAACACCGGGGCGGATCACATCAAGAATCGGGTATTCATCCGGGATAGCGGTGATATAATATTCGATAGGATTGGGGTTAACTTCACCCTGTTCGTCAATTAGATAAATATAATAATTGCGGTCCTGTTCAATTCGGAACGACAAATCTCCGGATTGACCGGAAAGCTTAAACCGGCTCTTTGAAGAATCCTCAAAAACCATCTCTGCCGATACTACCGGAACATTGGTTTCTATTTTCATATTTACCCGTGTCCCCACCACAGCGGCAATGGAACCATCATTCTCATCGATTACAGCCGGTTCCAACCCGGTATATTCCGGATAAAATAGCGATGTTCTGATTCCAGTGACACGCGGCCGATCGACAACATCAATATGCGTTATCGGGGTTGTTATCCGGCCGGCACTGACATAATAATCGAGCGAACGGCGCACCTGTTTTATGGTCGTGTAAAACAGCAATGAATCGCCAAATGAGCCAGTCACAGCGGTTTTACCCTCAAGATCGATATCTGTTTTTTGCCAGTTGCCACCGCTAAATCGGTAATAAATCGAGGCCTGCTCAGGAAATTGAGCCCCGGAGATAATTCCACCAAGCGAGACATTACGGTATTTAATTGCAATAGTTTCTCCCGGATAGGTAATCAGCTGGTATCCGATTGGCGGGGCGATCAGTTTGGTCGGGTTGGACCAGACTTCATAGGAATTAGTAATAAACTGTGGGAACAGAACTAAAAGCAAAAATCCAAAGAGCCCAGATATTGCGAGTCTTTTCATGTTTTTCCAGACCGGGCTTGCCGAAACCGCCACTCCAAAATCAAGATCGGTGCTTTCCTGTTCGGCTTGTATCAAAGTAGCTTCTATTAGAGGAGCCGAATACTCTTTGACATTTTGTTTGTTTTCAGCTGTAAACTGCAAAGCGGCTATAAGACGGCCTTTTAGTTTGGGATATTTTTTTTCAAGCCTGAGCGCCATGATCTCATCTGAGTTTGAAAACAGATCTGAAAAACATAAACGCCAAAAAAGATATATCGAAGATAATCCGGAAAGAATCAAAAAAGTAATTTTTGTCCAGACCGGAAGAATCACTATCGCCGCTATCATTGATAATAAAACTGCAGTCAGGATGAGGACGGCCGCGATGCCAAGTAATCCGGCAATAAGCAGTATCATCCGTTCGCGATACAAGACACTCCTGATACGCGACTTCAGATTCAATATTTTTTCATTTATTTCCATATCAGCTTCTTTGCTCTTTAGTTGGTCAACGCATATACAAGAATATTCATTCCCATTTTTAAAGCAGCTTCCCGTTTCTCGGGTGGATCATTGTGGACCGCCGGATCCTCCCAGCCATCGCCGATATCAGATTCGTAAAGATAGTACAGAGCAACCCGGCCATCGATAATTATTGCATACCCCTGCGGCGGCTTATTGTCATGCTCATGGATTTTTGGCGGACCGTTGGGAAAATCATAATAGCTATGATAAATATTATGGTCAAATGGCAATTCCACCAGTTCCCGTTCCGGAAACAGTGCCGCTATCTCATTGCGCAGATTTTTATCCATCCCGTAAGAATCATTAACAAAAAGAAAGCCGCCGTTATCGAGATAATTGCGTAGTCGTTCCTGTTCATCGGCGGAAAATTTAATAATACCATGCCCGGTCGCAAAGAGAAACGGATACCGAAACAGGTTATTTTCTTTTATCTGAACCGTGTTCTCAATCGTATCAACCGGGAAATTGCTGTTATCGCGGACATATTTTAAGAAATTCGGAATTGCCGAGCTGCCCCAGTACCAATCACCGCCACCGCTATAATGTAATCGAGCTACCGAAACGGCAGAAGGATTTACGTTGTTTTCCTCTTCGATACGAACCGGGCTGTTTCCAAAAATTCTGCTCAAATCTGTTGATTGTGCAAAAGCGATAGACACGATAGAGACACACAGAAATATTGTAAATAAGCAGATATTTTTCATTGTTTTAACCATACTATATATACTACAAAACGGCCATTTCCGCTGAATAATTAATTAAATTTCTCACGGCCTAATATCAAGCAAGACCAAAAAACTGGTACAAAAAAGACCCCTCGGTCCCGATGGGACCAAGAGGTGGGAGGGATTTATGTCTAAGGTCACTTTTAATATACTATTTGACAAATAGTTGTCAAGCAAAAATAAACATTTTTTTCTAATTCTTGTCGCGAAAAATGCAGCCTAAAACGATAAACGAAGACCAAATTGATTTATCGGTTCCGGCTCAAAAGTCGCATGAATTCGCTGATAATTTATCGAAAGATTTTTCAAAATCGGCTTAACCAGTGACAGTTCAATGTAATGATCGTTACTCATTTTTGAGCCATCAAATTCATAGGCCATATCCCAGTTAAAATCGGCCGTAAACTCGAAGATAAATTCGGTCCATAATTTAAAACTATTGATAGCAATTATTTGCATTGTCATTCCGCGATCAAAACCGGCATCATCGACGTTTTTCAGAAGCGAAACTTCATTGGTAATCGGATAAAGCCCAAAAACTTTTCCGTCAACCGATGGCAGCGCAAAAACCGAAAATGAAAACAAAAAGAAAACAGCCAAAATCATTAGCAAATGCACAAAATGTCTCATTAAATTTCTCCTAAAGCTTAATTTTAGAAGATAGGGTAATGAATAACCTCGCAAATTTCAAGTGCTTAGATGGATAGGGCGGGATCTCTGAGATCCCGCCTTGTCAGGATTTTTTGATATGGAAGTAATTTGTCAAAATTAAAATTACAGCCACAAACAGTTAATTTATTTGTATAATATGAAAACAGGAGCAATATTATTATTAGCAGTAGTTTTGAGATTAATATAAAAAAACTAATTTTCACTGACAGTAGTTGTCAGGGCTGTTTTATATATTAAACCTGTAAAGGAGATCACTATGTAGTAAAAATAGATGTTTTCCCGATTTTGGGAAGAAATCGACTGTTTGGTTGTAATTTAGAAAGAAATAATAACCAATCTAACAGTCTCGCAAACATAGGAGGAAGAAATGAAACAAAGCTTATTTTTTGTTTTAATTGCGGTAGTATCGCTAATATCAAATACAACATTTGGTTCAGAGGGTGGTATATATAAATTCAAGGCTGATTGCAAAATGGAAATAGTTGGCGAACCTAAAATCCATGAACCATTTGAAGCTATATTTACATTTACACCGCGGCAAGGAATTGTCCATACTAGTGGAATTTCAGATACAGCGAAATTTAATATGAGTGAAGATATAGAGTTTGTAAAAGGCGATACGCTTTGGATCGGATTATTAGAAAATGGCAAAACTTATACATTAAGGGCTTGGTTTATTGTTAATGACCCCATTTATTTTCGAGTTGTAGGAAGTGTTAGAACAAAGGGGGCAACCGGAATGGTCGGTCATAAAAAGGGAACGCCCGATCCTGGTGCAAATGCTTACAATGGAAAGGGAAGTCAGTTGTTTGATTTCAGAGAGGAAGAGTCAAGAGAATTAAAGAAACATTATCTGACAAATGATTCAACGATATGGTTCGCTCCTTATGTTTTTCCTGATCTCAAGCCAATGTCGAATCGAATTGGCAATGGCCGGCCAATAATAGCAAAAATGAAATCTGATAAGAACGTAATTGTAGATTCCAATCATGTAATGGCATTTAAAACTGATACAAATTATATAGATGTTTCGGCAACTATGTTGGAATCAAAAGATACAATAAAATTCAATTCCAAAAAGATTAATATACTACGGATGTCCCAAGAATTGCGAAACAGTTATATTATAAAAGTTGATGGAAATTGTAATTTGAAAATGTTAAATGATTCCACTTATCTAATTGATAACATTAACAGCGAATTTATATTAAAGATTGATTATCAGGGGAAATCATATTTACCACCGGTCGAGCTATTGACCCTATATAATATATGTGGAAGTGCTAGCTTTGTTGATAATAATTATAATGTACAAAGTGCCAAAAATGTTTTGGTTGAACTCTATAACTGCCTAAATTCGAACTGCAGTAGTAAGGAATTTGCCGGTTATACCTATACCGATGATTATGGAGATTTTTGTCTTTTGGCAGAAAATTCTCATGTCGCGGTAGTCTATTGGTCCGATAATGATGTAAATAATGTTTCATATGCTGAGGATCATGATCTATCCGAAGGAGATCTCCTATTTTCATATAATTATGGTGTAACGTTCGATAACCAAACCTATTTGCCTGTCAATATACCTGACGAATACCTAAAGATTACTGATCCTGATATAGCCGGGGCATTTAATATACTTAATACAATATTAGATGGTTCAGATTATCTTGTAGATGAAATTGGATACCCGCATTCGCAATTGCCTGAAAAAAATTATAGTGTTTGGGACGCACTAGATAATTCGGGAGAAACAAGCAGTTTTGGACGTTTTTATACTCAAGGTACTTATAATGATATTCCCGGGTTTTATTTTGCCAGTAAAATTAATTATATTCATAATTGGGATGAATGGGACGAGAGTGTTATTTTACACGAAATGGGCCATTATGTAATGTATTTTTATATGGAATCTATACCCTGGGAAAGAGGAAACTGGAACTATTTATTCTATACTTCAGGAAAAAATAATCTAAATGGATCAATGTCTGAGGGATGGGCTAATTTTTTCTCTGGTATTGTTCGTAATGATCCAGTATCTATTAACACACAATCGGATGATCCCTTATGGATAGTTCGTGATTATGAATATTCCGTCCCTGATCCCGCGTATTATTATAATCCATCTCTTTATCCGGCTAATCCTCCCATGCCAATTACTCCTCAAATAGAAGTGGCTCATGTTCCGGGTGCTGTGACAGTGGCGCTCTGGGATTTATATGATCAGACAGATGATGATAATTATTTTATTGGACCAACAATTTGGGGACATAATAATGATCACAATGGGTCAGATTATTGGAATGGCATTGATTATATTTGGGCTGTTTTAACATATACTGATCCACAACCAAACAATCCTGATCATAATTTTTGCTGGAATATTTATGAATTTATAAATGGCTGGCGAACAATGGGCTATCCGGTTGACCAAACATTTATCGATATTTTCGAGGCCCACAATGTCCCGGTTTTTCTCCCCGGCGATGCTTATGAGGATGATGTGGTTAATATATCGGATGTTGTTTATATCATCAACTATAAATATAAAAATGGCCCGGCTCCAAATCACCCATCGTCAGCAGATGTGAATGCAGATTGTGGAATAGACATCCTTGATATTACTTATATTGTGGAATTCAAGTATGATGCTGGCCCGGCCCCAATGGCTGGCTGTGTCAATTTGTATTAAAATTAGAAGAATAGTCATTTCCCTGGTTTCTTGATAATCTTTAAAAACCTTCTTTTATATAGAAAATGATAAATTTTTGGAATAACAGTTGAAAAATCAGGCTGGTCAGTTATATTTAATGAATATGTTTGATCAATTAAAAAGTCGGCTCAGGCTGTTTGGTGAGTTTTTGGTTTTTCTGAAAACATCAAAACGGTGGTGGCTCACGCCAATTCTGCTATTTCTGATTATACTTTCGCTACTGATTGTTTTGACCGAATCATCAGCGCTGGCCCCCTTTATTTACACTTTATTTTAATAAAATAATATGCCTGATATAAAAAATATTTTCGGCAGTAAACAAGACGGGAAAAGTAAAAACAGTTTTAAAACGCTTCTTCTGGTTCTATCCATTCCGATATTTGTAATTTTATTTGAAATCATCTTTGCTATTGTTCCGATTGATACTTTTTTTGAAAACCGCTTTTTTATTCTTAATCGAGCCCTGGACTATCCTGAAGTCTTCCAGAGGGATGAAAATCTGTTCTGGCGACTGCGGCCGTCGCAAGTAATTACATCTCGGTTTTTTGAGAATAATGAATTTAAAATAAATTCGTTTGGTCTGAGGGGCGAGGAAATCCCACCACTTTCGGATAAAATCAGAATTGTCGGCCTTGGCAATTCCTGCACCTTTGGGTGGCGAACAGAAGAAAACAAAATTTATCTGAGACAGCTGGAAAAGTTGATTAATTCAGATACAACTTTGCCGCAAGTTGAAATAATAAATGCCGGAATCCCGGGATACAGCTCATTTCAGGGACAGAAATTTTATTCAACTGATATCTCCTCGCTCGAACCAGATCTTGTTTTGATGATGTTCGGCTGGAACGACCAATGGGCCTCGGCCGATAATATACCTGACAAGGATCAGGATTTCCCGCCGCAATTTATACTTAATATTCAGGATTTTGTTTCCCGGTTGAAAGTATATCGTCTGATGCGAAAAATAATATTATCGGCAACTGAAAAACCACTCGATGAAACACTTAATAAAACAGAACAGGTTTATCGAGTTAGTTTTGAAGATTTTTATGAAAATCTAAATAATATAATCCAAAACAGTAAAAATAACCGGCCCCGGACAATCATTTTAACCTCGCCGATTCCATCGCTGGAGAATTATTACCGACCCGGCAGTAAATCAAATATGCATATCTTTCATAATTATTATAATAATCAAGCCAGATTATTGGCAGTCAATACCGAAACTGTACTGATTGATGCTTCAGCCGAATTTGACAATTATAATAATCTTTTCGATGATGCCAAAATCGATCCGATTCATTTTAACTCTGAGGGACATCGCATTTTGGCCGATTTGATTTATCAACATCTCAAAAACAATCCCGACCTTCTTTCAAAAAAGTAACAAATTCTTTCGGACAATTGAATAAATCTGTCTGCTCTCAGTATATTTTTTAAAGGTATTAAAAATATTAAGTAAGAATGCAACCAAAATAGCAACTTCTCGTATAGAATAGTAATTAACGAAAGTGTGACTAAGAGGGATGGAGGGTTTTTATGAAGAAGGTCATTTTTGTCGGGGTTTTAGCTGTGGCATTAATCTTGGGTTGTTCAAAATCAAGCAATAATCCGGTAAGTTCGAATGAAATTTGGTGGGGTTCGCCTGATTCTGAAGCGCGGTGGATTGATATCTCAAGTTTCTGCAGCTATCGGGTTCCGGCGATACAGGAAGCGGCTGATTCTGTTTGTCAGGAAATGGGTTATTTACGATCAAGCGGTTATGAAATTGAGAACTGTTATGTAACCGGCGAAAAGCACGTCGTCCTTTCCAGAGTTGCATGCTCTTCCGATTAACCAAATCAGGATTAGTCTGAAATTTCAAAATCAGGTTTTGCGATATTTGAGGGGAAATTGTAAAACCTGATTTGTTACAAGAATCTCAAATTCATTTATTTTAGTACATAAAAAAACCGGAGTTTTAAAAACTCCGGTTTTTCTACTTCTGAAATATTTTAATGCCCGGCGTTGGTTGAATCTTCCATTTTCTTAACTTCAGCCTCTACTTTTTTAACTTCAGTCTTAGCTTCAGCCTTCACTTCCTTAACTTCAGTCTTGGCATCAGCCTTTACCTTCTCAACCGCCGGAGCAAGATCTTCTGCGGCCGGAGTTGTTTCCTTTTCCACAGGAGCCTTTTCTGTAATAACCGTTTTGACCGAACCATTGCCTACTTTGAACGGAATTGCCTTGAGCACATTACCATCGGCATCAACTACTTTAACAACCCAGTCACCCGACCATTCCGGTGGAATCGTCTTATAACTGTAAGTTCTCCATATAGAACCACGAACCGGTAACTCTATTGTCGCCATCTCGTCACCGCGAAAATACCAGACATGCTTGATAATAGTCTCATCGGTATAACCAAGCACTTTGCTCCAGAGACAAACCTGCCCGACATCGGCCGGGAATTGATCGGCCATTCCAACCGGCATCCGCTCTTCGACACCAGTACATAATTCTGTCTCGACCGTTATTGTCACGGCAGCATCATCCTGTGCCAGTGCCAGCAGCGGGCAAATCAAAATAAAGGCAACCCACAAACTTTTTCTTAACATTTGTTTATCCTTTCCCAGAAATTATCTTTCTTATTTGGCTTTACTGAGCAAAATAAAGATTTTTGAAATTATAAAAACAAGCTTAAAATCTGTTTAATATCTTAAATTTCATTTGGCGAATTTCTCTAATATTTTGATCAAATATTTAATATCCGACTCATTATTAAACAGGTGAACTGCAATCCTGATTGAGCCTTCGCGGAATGAACAGTAAATCTTGTTCTGGTGAAGTTTCTCATAAAGAAGTTTTGTATTATGACACGAAAAAGCCAATATCGATGATCGATGAACTTTTTCCAGGTTTGATTTTATTTCAAATTTATTATTCGCTTTTAAAAACGAAATCAGAATATCGAGAAGTTTATGATTATGATTTTGAATATTTTTGACACCGAGAGAAGTTATCAAGTCAAGCGATTCCGCTAATGCATGTACTTGGGCATATGGGTAGGTGCCTAATTCATATTTTCGGGCCGAATCAAAATATATCTTGTCATAGCAAAACAGATTTGAAAAATCAAGGTTCCAGTCCACACCTAACCAGCTTGTCAGCGGTTGGCTTATACTATTCTGCAGCTCTTTTCTAACATAAAATATTCCGCTCCCCAACTGACCGAGGAGCCATTTCTGGCCACCGGATGAAAAAATATCGATCTGGCATTTTTTAACATCAATCGGTTCAACACCGCATCCTTGAATTCCATCAACCACAAAATAAAGTTTGTTTTTCCGGCAGATCTCGCCGATTTTTTTCAGATCATTCTTATAACCATTAAAAAATTGTACCATCGAAAGCGACAGTACCCGGCTCTTTTTGGTGATAGCTTTTTCGAATTTACCTATATCAAAATACCTATTAGTCGATTTGATAAATTTTATCCGAACACCTTTTTCCTTCAGAGCCAGCCACGGATAGACATTAGCCGGAAACTCAATATCAGATAAAAGAACCTCGTCATCTTTTTTCAATGGAAGTCCCTGTGCCGCCAAAT
>DAOUVS010000202.1 GCA_030667525.1 Candidatus Zixiibacteriota bacterium
CTTTTTGCATCACCCTGATATCATCGATAAAAAGGGAGGCGAGAAGTTCAGTTTTGGCACGGGAATCATAATTTTTGATATTGGCTTTAATAATAAACTCTGATCCGACTTCAATTAACTGTCCACCCATACTAACATCAATGATACCGCAATTTCCTTCAATTTCAGTTGGCAGATTGATTATATAACACGAGATATCATCAGGCAACGAGTCTCTCTCTTCGGGGAGAGAATTTGCCTGGCGATCAGTAATTAGATAGATCTCTTTATTTAAATTATTGGCGCGGCTAAGCATCTCCAGCCCTTTTTGAAAAGCCAAACCGGGATCGGCCTTATCATAACCACAAGTTATCTGCTCAAGTATTTCCTCCGCGACATCGCTTGAAAAAAAACGTTCCCCCGACGGAAAATGCGAAGTACGATCAAACGGAATTAAAATTACTTCGTCGGTTTGATCGAATCCATTTAATATCTCAGCCACTTTTTGAGTCGCCAGTTCAAAAAGCTGGCCATCTTTTATTTGTCTTTGCATCGAAGCCGATCGGTCCAGCAGAATCACCGATGATACTCCGGCATGAGAACCGATATAGCCACCCTTGGTAGCCGGTCGAGCAAAAGCAAGTACCGCGAAAAGAATTATCAGCATCCGAAGAATCAAAAGCAGCAGTTGCCTGATTTTAATACGTCTGACCTGACGCTTTTGCATCTCTTTAAGATGTTTCAGCGATGAAAATTCTACGACTTTGACTTTCCGTTTTGAAAACAGATGTATCAATAACGGAATCAGGGCCGCAGCGGCCGCAATTAAAACGGCAGAGTTAAGAAAGTTTAACAAAATACCTTAAATCTTATTTGGTGAATGGTTTGTCAATATATTGCCGACTAAGTTCCTGATGCTGCGATGCCGATGGACTGGCCAGACATTCCTGATAAAACCTGACCGCCTCATCTCGATTTCCAAGCAGATCATTTACCTTGCCGCGCTCAAGTAAAATATGACCCTTAAAGTAGGCCCGTCTTTCGGTAAACCAGGCCAACTCCAGAAAGTCATTGGCTTCGGGATATTGACCCAGACCGATATAGGCCATTCCGGCGCGATACTTATAGGCGGGATCGTTGGGGGCCTTCTTTATCATTTCCCGACACCAGGCCAGAGCATCGCTAAATGATCGGGATGCCTTGGTCGAATCATAATTTTTCCCTTTGCCCTCATACAACCGACCTAACAATAACAAAAACTCGATTTTTGCCGGCGGAGAATTTTCAAAGCTGTAATATTTTTCCGCCAGTTCAATTGCCCCGGTGGTATCACCGCGTTTACTCATAATTTCCGCCTGAAGCAATTTGGCCGAGACGTAGGTAGTGTCGTGAGCAAAAACAGAATCGAAAGCCGACCAGGCAATATCCAGATTCCCGTTGATGATATTAAGATTTCCAATGACCTGCCAGTACACCGGAAGTGATGAATCAAGCTGCGTCAGCAGTCGATAACCTTCTTCGGCTTCATAATATTTCCCAGTCTGGTAATAGATCATATACAGTTTTTTCCGGGTATCGATCGAATCGCGGTGGGTGACGTCGAGTTTTAGCATTTCTTCATAATATTCAATTTGAAGATCACTTTTGAAAAGTGCTCCGGCGCGACCGGCATAAAAATCAAACAAACCTCTTGAGTTGGAAACCGTATCAACATAGTAACTCCAGTTAGCTTCCAAAGAATCAAGCGGCTGATTAAAAATTGATTCCATATTTTTTTGCAAGTACAGATCATCAGATTTATTATACAGCTCTTTTACTTTTCCTATCCCATAGCTGTCGGCCAGGAATTTTACAAATGATGCTGATATAATTTCGGCCGTTTGCGGATCGGCAGCGTAGTAACCGGAACTTGTCAACAAACTATTTAAGGGAGGGATTAAACCTCGGTTTTTAATCTTTTTGATTTCATAGGTGTTAAATTCAAAATAACCGGCCAATCCTTCAAGCAGAAACGGGGGAGCATAACCCCACTGGCGAAGCAGTACCAACATATTGGACAGTATCGCCTCCGATGAAATAAAATCATGCGAGTACAGAGCCATAATCCGTGATCGACCCGGGTCAATGACATATCCGAATCGTTTATCCCAGTTAACCGTATTTAACGGGCATGGTGTTAGATAATAAGTGATTTTATTGGTCAATGATATTCCGAGGGCGTCACGAAACTGAACAAAGTCTGCTTCAAGATAACCTTTTATGACATTCCAATCAAAATCGGCAAGTGAATTGGGAAGAAAGTAAAAATCAAAATTGGCCGATGGACTGTTTTTAAATGGGCTATTGGCCCCGGTAACAAATGGGCAATTCTCCGGATCGATATTTATTAATTCTCGGGGGCTAATAAGAAGCTGATATATCGACCCATTTTTCCCGGGGATATTTTCTACCCGCGCCGGCAAATTATATTCGACTTTATATCTTTTTGCAAAATTATATGGAGCTTGGCCAATAGTGGTTAAATGATTGGTGAATTCGACTGATAAAGAATCGACACTTTCGACCTTGATATCGAGACTCATATTCACAATCAGATTGTAAAGACTTTGACCAACCAAAACCTCCACCGTGTCACGTCTGACTTCATAATAGTTGTCAACCATCGCCGGTTTCTGACGGACGATTAATTCAAACCGAACAGCCTCATCAGCCAACAATTGGGAAGGCACGGATAATCCGAGGATGGAGAAAAAAGTCAGCAGAAATAGATACTTTATTTTGTTAGACAAAATCACCTCATCAATTTTAATTCAAAGCTACAGTTCGACTTCTTCCAGTTTTATCCGACTATCTTGTAAAATTGGAAGAACCGGAATCGAATCAGCATTGGCCGCCAGTGCAACATCTTCGCCAAATCCAATCTTTCCCAAATATCGACCATGTTCACCCTGAGCGATTGTTTCTTTCAGGGCACGACTGTTGGATCGATATAATAATAACGCCAGTGAGGCGGCATCGTTTAACTCTAATATAAGTTTTTCATCGGTTAGCAACTTATGAATCAGCATACCACCACAAATAGTATCTTCGATAGAGAAATGCTCCATATGTCCAGCGCATAATATAGCCAGATCTTTTTGTTCCCTAGCAACCCGGGAGGCAACCGCAGAAATGTTAACAATGGCGCCAGTGATAATCACACCGGAGTTTTTCGCTTTGCCATAGGTTCTGGTTCCATTGGAAGTGGTTAAAACAATATTTTTATCGGCCACAATTTCTCTTGTGTATTCTAATGGTGAGTTGCCAAGGTCAAAATTTTCGATTTTGATACCGTCTCGTTCGCCGCAAATTAAAGAATTCTCAACACCGATTTTTGCGCGCATTTCGGTCGCTTCACCCGGCTCAGAAACCGGAATTACCGATTTTGCTCCGGCGTTAAGAGCATAACAAATAGTGGTAGATGCCCTTAAAACATCGATCATAACCAATGTTTTGCCGGCCAATCCTTTTTCCTGTACCGGACCGGGAACCATAAAGAGATCTGCATGCATTAGCGATGTGTCCCTTTCTTATAAAACGGCGGCTTCACAATTTGAGCCGGAAACAATTTATCTCTTATTTTAATATTAACAGTATTACCAATTTTTGTCAATGGTAGCGGGAGATAGCCAAGTGCAATCGGTTTATTCAACGACGGTGAAAAAGTTCCGGAAGTTACCTTACCGACAACCTGCTCCTCGGAAATAAGATCGTATCCAACTCTCGGAAAGGCGCGGCCCTCCAGTTCGAGGCAGATAAGACGTCTTTTCGGTTTCTCTCTTTTTTGTTTTTCAATTACGTCGCTGCCGACAAAAGCACCTTTATCCAATTTGACTATCCATGACAAGCTTGCCTCAATCGGAGTTGTTGTCTGATCGATATCATTGCCATACAACGTCATTTTCATTTCCATCCGAAGCGAATCACGCGCTCCGAGTCCAATAAATTGCATATCCATTTTCTTGCCAGCTTCGATAACTTTATCCCAAATATCATCGCAGGCATCGGGATGAATATAAAGCTCAAACCCATCTTCGCCGGTATAACCGGTGCGGGAGAAGAGGACAGAATGTCCGCCAATCTCGGTGACAGCCGAATTATAATATGGCATCGATTCAAAATTATAAGATGATATCGACTCCATGACTTTCTGAGCATTGGGACCCTGAACAGCGAGTAACCCATAATTATCGGAAATATCTATCAGTTTGACATCACTATTGAGGTGTGATTGCAGCCACTGATAATCTTTGTCAATGTTTGATGCATTAACCACCAGCATATAACGATCACCGAGATGATAAATCAGCAAGTCATCAACAATACCACCATTTTCATAACACATGCAACTATATTGTATCTGGCCAAGTTTGATTGTTGAGACATCATTGGTGGTCATTTTTTGTAGAAACCCCAATGCACCAGGCCCCGATATCTCAAATTCGCCCATATGCGACAAGTCAAAAAGACCGACATTATTACGAACCGCCAGATGTTCGGCGGTAATACCGGTGTACTGAATCGGCATCATAAATCCGGCGAACGGAACCATTTTGGCTCCGGCCTCGACATGATACTTATAGAAAGGAGTCTTTTTGGTCAAATTGGAGGTTTTGGTTTCCTCCATATTATTTCCCTCCGCCCTTGGTGAAATTCAAAAGACCACCGGCCAAAACAATTTTTCTCTGGCGTTCGGTCAAATCGATATTTACCGTGATTTTTTTACCGTTTGATTTATTGGTAATTTCGAGTTTGTTATCTTTGGTTACTGCCTTTTTTAGATTTGGGATATTAAGTTTGTTACCTTGCGTAATCTTATTGTAGTCGGCCGCATTTTCAAATGTGACCGGGAGGATTCCAAAATTAATCAGATTAGCCAGATGAATACGTGCAAATGATTTCACCAAAACTAATTTAACTCCCAGATACATTGGCGCGAGGGCAGCATGTTCTCTCGATGAGCCCTGTCCATAATTATCGCCGCCAACAATAAAGCCGCCACCACTTGCAATGGCTCGTTTGGCAAAAGTATGATCGACTTGAAAATATACAAACTCCGAAATTCTGGGGATATTTGAGCGCAGTGGCAAAATTTTTGCACCGGCCGGCATGATATGATCAGTGGTAATATTGTCGCCGACTTTGAGCAAGACCTCACCCGTGACAGATGTGGCCAAAGCTGTATTAATTGGTAGTGGTGCAATATTGGGACCGCGCAGAACTTTTACTTTACCCGGAGTTTTTGAGGGTGGAATAATACCGGAATCATCAATGGTGATACTCTTCGGCAAAACAATTTTGGGGTACTTGCCAAGCTTACGAGGATCGGTGATCTCACCGGTCAGAGCAGCGGAGACGCATGTTTCCGGTGAGGCCAGATAAACGTTGGCATCTTTGGTTCCTGAACGTCCCGGAAAGTTGCGGTTGAACGATCTGATCGACACGCCACCCGATGGCGGCGCCTGACCCATACCGATACATGGGCCGCATCCCGATTCAATAACACGTGCACCAGAGGCAATAATCTCGGCCAAACATC
>DAOUVS010000344.1 GCA_030667525.1 Candidatus Zixiibacteriota bacterium
AACTAATAGCGAACTTTTAAAATCAAATAAATCACTGCTTGACTCGGAATCGATTTTAACCTCACTGGTTGATTATTCGCCCGATGCTATCATCGTGACTGATCTTGAAGATCAGATATTGATTTATAATCAGGCGGCGACCAGAGATTTTGGATACCATCAGCGCAGCATGATGGGCAAGAAAATTTCAAATCTGTTGCCTTTGGATAAACTAAGGAATGAATCATCCCTGGCTGAATCTGAGAATATTGACGGACTCGAAATAATCTGCAAGCAGCTCGATGGTAACCGATTCCCGGCGATGCTGGTGCATACGCCATTGGGCAGCGATAAAAACAAACCGATCGCCCTTTTATATTTTATCAAAAATATTAGTGAAAGTGATAAGTATAAGGATATGATTCTGAAGCTCGACCGGATCGCATCAAAGGGGAAAATGGCCCGTGATATCGCTCATGAGATTAATAATTATCTCGCGGTCCTTCAGGGAAATCTGGAACTGTTGCCGATAATTATGGCCTCAAATAATCCGGAAAAAGTTACACAAAAAATTGAAGTGATGAAAAAAACTGTTAATAATATTACAACCTTCACTGACGGTCTCAGTCGCTTCAGTGATGAAAACAGCGAATTCGAAAAAGGGGACCTCAACCAACTTGTCGAAAATCTGATAGCTTTTATTAAACCGCAAAACAAATTTGATAATATATTTATTGGAACTAATTTATCAGAAGATTTGCCAATGGTGGAAATTGATACCGCGCAGATTCAACATTTAATTGTTAATCTGATTAATAACTCTGCCGAAGCTCTTGTCGAATCTAAAGATAAAAATTGGATTGTGGTCTCAACTTTAATTGATGAATCTGGTGACTGCTTCCATATAAAGATTGCCGACAGTGGTCCGGGAATAGCTGAGGAGTATCTTGATCGAATATTTATTGGACGATTTAGCTCCCGCCGGGAGGGAAACGGATTGGGCCTGATTACCTGTAAGAATATCGCCAATAATCATAAGGGTGAGATTTCATATCATTCCAGCGATGAATCCAAAGCAATCTTTGATATTAAAATTCCGGTTTCATTCTCTGATAAAATTGATAAAGCTGATGATGACGCCACCGAGATTTATGTCAGCTCAGAACGTCGGGTTACTCGCTAAAATAAAACATTGACCGCATCTGATAAAATATCTAATTTCATTCTATGTCTTCTGAAAACCGAAATTTAAATCATCCAATTGGCCGGACAAAATTTATTTTGCCGCTTTTGGTTCTGCTGGCAATTCTGCTTTTTGTGATGACCTATCTGGGGATACAGAAAAGTCATAGTGATAGTCTTTTGCTTCTTCGCCGTCAGGGTAATGCACTGATAGAAAGTCTGGTCCTCTCGGCTGATAATGCCATCAAGGCCAATTCCTTTTTTGATCTGCTGGTACAGGAAAAGTATTCTGATTTAGTTGCTTTTCTTGAGACAAGACCCGATTTCGATTTCACTTCCGATGAGTTGGCCGATTTTTCATTGGGCTATGGTGTCGATGCCATTTTAATATTTGATGACAGCCTGAATTTAAAAGCCTCTGGCGCACGCGGAATATTTATTCAGATTGATGATGTGTATGATTTGATTCTTCCAGTAGTGCAGGAGTTGACGGACGATTTGACAAATTTCAGCGAGTTACGGACGATCTCCGGTGATCTCCCGGGTGATGTCTCTATTTATTATCTTGAGCAGACCAGCGACCATGAACATGTTGTTGTCCTGGTTTCCGACGCTCTGTTCTTTTCAGAGGCAAAAAAAAATATCGGTATCGGTTTTCTGGTCCAGAATATTGCCCGCGAAGTCGGGATAGAATATATTATCTTCCAGACCAATGATGGAATCATCTTCTCATCGAAAAAAATCGGACCGATCCC
>DAOUVS010000012.1 GCA_030667525.1 Candidatus Zixiibacteriota bacterium
CGATGATATAAAGGTCGCGATTATAAGGGCTTTGGGTCGGATTGGTGATTCGGAATCGATAAAAACGGTCAAAGAATATAAAAATTCTATTTCATCAACACAAAAAATCTTTTTTGGTGGCTCTAAAATAAACAAAGCAATCGACGAAATTCTCAAAAATAAGTAGAATACTGCCAAATTACTGCCTTTTTGTCAAGGGTGACGCCATAATGGCGTAGTGTGTCTGCCGTAGTGGCAGTGTTCATATTTATCCCATTACTTAATAGTGCGTAACCACTTGTGGTCTATCGTCTTATCGTTTTTGGCACGCCAGTTGATTATATCATTATCAGAAAATGAAAAGAAAAATATTACTAACAGGAGGTATTTAAAATGAGAATGATCAGATGTAACCCAAACAGGATGGTCAATCGAACCAATCATGATTTTGAGCAGTTTTTTAACTCTTTCTTTGGTGTCCCCTCAAATCAGCCGGTACAGAATGAGTTTATGCCCCGGGTAGAGGTAACTGAGGACAAGGATCAATTGAAACTTCAGGCTGAACTGCCGGGACTTGAAAAAGAAGCCATCAAAGTAATGGTTGAAGATGGGATTTTAACCATTACTGGAGAGAAGAAATCGCAGAAAAAAGAAGATGGTCCTGACTATCTCTGGTCAGAATTTTCTAGCGGCTCTTTCTCACGGTCATTTACACTGCCGGATTATGTTGAGGCTGAAAAAATTCAGGCAGATTACAAAAACGGTATCTTGGTTTTGACCATTCCGAAAATGGAAAAAGCCAAACCAAAAGAAATTGAGGTAAATATAAATTAAATTTTGGTTCGGGTAATTGGCATATCTAAGACGGGCAGGGAAAACCTGCCCGTTTGAATGTCGATGAGGGAGTCGAAAGGAGAAATTATGAGCAAAATAATTGGAATAGATTTAGGTACAACCAACTCATGCGTGGCCGTAATCGATGGAAAGGATACGGAGGTTATCACTAATTCCGAGGGCAGCCGCACGACACCATCGGTGGTGGCTATTGATAAAAACGGCGAACGGTTGGTTGGTCAGGTGGCCAAACGTCAGGCGGTAACCAATCCGCATGATACGGTTTTTTCGATCAAGCGGTTTATGGGCCGTAAATTTAATGAAGTTTCTCAGGAAGTAAAAAACTACCCATACAAAGTAGTTTCCGGAAAAAATGGCGGCGCCGATGTTACTATAAACGGCAAAAATTACACGCCTCCGGAGATATCGGCGATGATTCTGGCCAAAATGAAAAAAACGGCCGAGGATTATCTTGGTACAAAGATCACCGATGCAGTGATAACGGTTCCGGCTTATTTTAATGACAGTCAAAGGCAGGCTACAAAAGATGCTGGCAAAATCGCTGGCTTAAATGTCAAGCGGATTATCAATGAACCGACTGCCGCCGCTTTGGCTTATGGTCTTGATAAGAAAAAAACCGGTAAAATAGCGGTTTATGATCTGGGTGGCGGAACTTTTGATGTTTCAATACTGGAACTATCCGATGGTGTCTTTGAGGTTCTTTCAACCAACGGTGACACCCATCTCGGTGGTGATGATTTTGATAAACGATTAATCGACTGGTTGGCCGATGATTTCAAAAAGTCAGACGGTATCGATTTATCAAAAGACGCGATGGCATTGCAACGATTAAAAGAAGCAGCCGAAAGAGCAAAAATTGAGTTGTCATCAACAATGGAGACAAATATCAATCTTCCATTTATTACTGCCGACAGCAATGGTCCCAGGCATCTTAATATCACCTTATCACGAGCGAAATTAGAGCAGTTGGTTGATGATCTTCTGGAACGGACAATTGCACCATGCCGCAATGCGGTCAGCGATGCCAAAATTGCGTTTGCCGATATTAATGATGTTGTTATGGTTGGCGGTATGACCCGTATGCCAAAAGTTCTGGAAACTGTCAAAAAACTATTTGGCAAAGAGCCAAACCGGAATGTCAACCCCGATGAAGTTGTTGCCCTTGGCGCGGCGATTCAGGGTGGAGTTATGACTGGCGATGTCAAAGATGTTTTGCTTCTCGATGTTACCCCACTTTCTCTTGGGATTGAGACGCTGGGCGGCGTGACGACAAAATTGATTGAACGCAATACCACTATTCCGACCAAAAAGGCACAGGTGTTTTCGACAGCGGCTGATAGTCAAACGGCAGTGGATATTCATGTCCTTCAGGGTGAACGCGAGATGGCGATTGATAACAAAACAATCGGGAAGTTTATTCTCGACGGAGTCCCGCCGGCACCGCGCGGAATACCGCAGATTGAGGTTTCTTTTGACATTAATGCCGATGGCATATTAAATGTCACCGCCAAAGATATGGCAACTGGCAAATCCCAGAATGTTAAGATTGAAGCATCCTCGGGGTTAACCGAAGCAGATATCGGCAAGATGGTTAATGATGCCAAAACAAATGAAGTCGAAGATAAAGAGAAACGAAAAAAAATAGATATCAGAAACAATGCTGATTCATCTGTGTTTCAGGCTGAGAAAAACCTGAAAGAGTATGGTGATAAACTTGATGCCGACGATAAGGCTAAAATCGAAGCCGGAATTGAGCGGGTCAAAGAAGCGATGAAAACCGAAGATACATCCGAGATGGAATCATCGATGGAAGCGCTTAATCAACTCTGGCAGACAGCATCGACTAAGATGTATCAGCAGAGTTCTGCAGCCGGAGCGACGGCTGGAGAAGATCAAGGAAATCAGGGCGGACCACCTCCCGGAGAAAATGGTGGCAGTAGTGACGGAAGCGCAGTTGACGCTGAGTATGAGGTTGTTAACGAGGAGAAATAAAAGCAGGGGGAGCGAATCGCTCGTTGCCTTCGCCCCCTCTTTTATTGACATTTTGTATTTATAGTATTAGCCTGTAAAGGCTGATACTATGTACAGAATGAATAAAATGAAACAGGAATAAATGTCGAAAGATTATTATAATATACTAGGTGTTGCTGAGAACGCATCTAAAGCAGATATCAAAAAATCGTTTCGAACTTTGGCCAAAAAATATCACCCCGATCGAAATCAGGGAGATAAAACAGCCGAGGAAAAATTCAAAGATATCTCCGAGGCGTACGATGTTCTCAATGACGAAAAAAAGCGCCAGCAGTATGATATGATGCGCAAGTACGGCGGTTCTTATGCCGGTGCAAGTGGACCGGGTGGATTTGGCGGGGGTGCCGGTGGGTTTGATTTTTCGAATATGGGTAATGGTTCGTTTCGTGCCGAAGATCTTGGCGGGTTTGGTTCGTTTGCCGATATATTCAGTTCGATTTTCGGCAGTCATGGTGGACCAGGCGGTATGGGCGGACAGGCGAGACCGGGGAGAGGTCAACGCCAACAACCGACAGCAGCCCGCGGCAATGATCTGGCTTTGAAATTGGAAGTCAGTTTTGAAGAATCTATCAGCGGCGTCAAAAAAACAATTGCTCTCAATAAACCCGAATCGTGCAAAGCATGTTCCGGGACCGGGGCCGAACCGGGAAGCAGTCAGCAGTCCTGTCCGCAGTGCGGGGGGCGAGGTACGATAAGTACCGCTCAGGGTGGCTTTTCTGTTTCGCGGCCATGTCCCAGATGTCTTGGGCGGGGAATAACGCCGGGGCAGACCTGCCGTGTATGTAACGGGACCGGTTCGACCAAAGTCAAAAAGAAAGTGGCGGTTAATATTCCGACCGCTGTCGAGGATGGCGCCAAAATCCGTCTGCGTGGACTCGGTAATCCCGGTCGTAACGGCGGACAAAATGGAGATTTATTAGTTACCGTGACTGTTAAAAAACATCAGCAATTTGAGCGTAAGGGACAAAATATCTACACCTCTGTCGAACTGTCGTATCCGCAGGCGGTATTGGGGTGCAAGGTACCGGTAAAGACGCTGACCAAAACAATTAGTTTATCTATCCCGGCTGGGACCGAGCATGGTACAAAACTTCGCCTAAAAGGCATGGGTTTGGCACTCAATGGCACCAAAGGTGACCAGTATGTTGAGATAAATATTGTTGTCCCGAAAAAAGTACGCGCCAAGCAGAAAAAAATCCTCGAAGAACTGCAGGAAGAATTGTAATTCAGTTTTAACGTTATTCACGTCCCTTTTCACGTCATTCCCGCGACGGCGGGAATCCAGGTTTAATTTGCTATATTTAAAAAATCCCTCGTAAATCATACACCTCTAATCAATTACAGCAAAAATGGCTTCGTTTCGCATATAAAAAGTTTTTGAGTCTTGTATGCGTTCCGTCAGGTCTTGATTTACCAAAGGTGAATTGTGACCTGACGGTAAACCGAGAGTGTCGGGTCACAATCCCGCGTTGCGGAATCAAGACCCAACACAACGTAATATTATATAAATTCCTCATAACTCATACACCTCCATTACAATACGGCGAAAATGGGTTCCCTCCTTCGAAGGACAGGCGTTTTGTCAAAACAGCCTTTTTGAACAATTTCTTTGTAGTAAAATTGTATTTTCTGTTTTCTAATATCACACATATACAGATAGGTTCGGACTTAAAATAAGTGTGATTTAGTAGGGATTGTGTTAAGAAACCCGACATAACTGGTGGACCGCCTTTCCGCGTATATAAAAATATTTATGATTTGTGGTGAAAATCAACGCGAAAAACCGTATTATATAATGTAGAATCTATTTTGAAATGGAATTAAATTATAAACGAATTTACTTTTGTTGTTTGTTAAAGGAGGTTTAGCTATGAAGGTGAATGGAAAAAATGTAACAAAGGAGTGGTATAATTGTAAATTGTTTGAAGATATTCTGCAAGATTTATGGACATCTGGAGAAGAAAAATGGCTCAATGGATTTACGAGATATGATTTAATGGCGGAGATAAACAGTGGTAGATTTGGAACTAACATTTTGGCGGAAAAATCACCCAAAGAGGGAAGCGTTGAAGAAATCCTGAAAAGTTATAAGTCAAAAGGCGTTGATTGGCTGGATATACAAGATTTAACATATCATTACTCGTGGCAAAATCCAAATGGGAACTATCACTCACATGAACAGATGTTGGAATATTTGACGGGAAGTGGAAAAAACCCCAAGTATATTTTAAGAAAAAAAGCATTTATCAATAAGAAATGTTTTTGGTGTGAAAGCGAAACAAAATTAGATAAGACACATATTATCCCACGTGTTCTAGGTGGTAGAACCTGGTACTACATAGCCTGCAAAAAATGTAATAATTATTTTGGCCATCATGTGGAATCGGAAGTATTAAAAAATTCAATATTTACCGCCGCGTTGAAAAAATTAGGTCTCAAAGATTCTCAAGAAGCATATAGGTTTGCAGAGAGAACTGATTCATCTACAGGCTATCCAATTAAATTTGTTGGAGATAACGCAGAGGTCAGGCCTAATAAGGTATCGGAAAATCACTTCCGTGCCAATTTAAAAGATCTAGAAAAATATAAAAATGCCCAAATTGATAGATTGAAGAAGATATTTCCTGAGGAAAAAATAAGACAGATTAGACTCAATGATAATACCACGCTATATGAAGTGGGTAATGAAAAATATAAACTTGAGATACACCCAGAGAAACAAGCGACTATAAATATAAAAGGTTTAACCAAGTTTCCAAGCGTCGATTTAATTTGCAAAATTGTATTGGAGATGACTTCATTTTTGGATGTTGCTTCAGAGCCAATTTTTAAAAACTTTAAAAACCAATTTATTGAAGTGAAGCAATCAAGCAGTAAAAATGAAATACTCTTTGCACATGATGAACTGAGAAAATTATCTAGATCAACACTATATCCGGAATATGATCAGATAGAAAACAAGGAAAAATATGATTATAAACCATATCATGTAATTACATTCTGGATTACTAGTAATGATAATTTATATGCTGAATTATCCTTTTTTGATGCCTTAACATGCGACTTAATACTTGGTAAAATTTCTAATGATGAACGAGAAATTATTGAAAAAATGTGTCTATTTGAATATAAATTCGGCTGGGATGCGCCAAGTTTTGATATGCAAGAAAAAAATCAATCCAATTATACTGATGATGAAAAAGAAATTATTGCCAATAATAGTAAAATTATTGATAATATTTTTAAATCTTTTGACAATTAAAAACCTGAACTTTGTTTTATATTTATTCAATTTTTCTTTTCCACCAAAGAAAAACCGGTTAGGGCTTGGCGGAAGAAGTGGTTGGCTTCGGGGTAGTACAGTCTATCGGTAATATTCATTTCATATACAATAATTTCATCACCGGCCGGGATGTATCCGACAAAACATAGATCATATAAACCGCCCGGATCGGCTGTTTCATAGTAAAAAACAGATTGTTTAGTTTCGGTTAATACCGAATCGGTTTTTTTGAAAGCTATTTTGGGGTTCTCTTTGATATATGCAATCGAATCGGCGGTGACAAATTTCTGATACGAATATTCTTTGGTCCCGAATATCCAGATATAAATAATTATGCCAGAGTTGTAATATTCGCTTGTGTCAGGGAACAGAGCCGCGCTATAATTATCAAGCCGGGCATTATCGATATCAAATTTCCACCCGATGGGGGCGTTGAATCGACAAAGATATTCATCGCTTTCATAATAGATATAGTCGGGTTTTGTCTCTTTTTGCTCGTCCTGTCCGTATATTTGGCAGGGGAGAAGGATTAGGCATGCGATAGATATTATTAATAATATTTTCATTGGTGTAAATATATATAGAAATGATGTTAATAAAAGGATTTTTACAGAGTAATCCCACCGCCCTTCTTATAATTCAGGATTTGCAACAAGCGGATGGGGCACCTATATATATAAATCAAGATGGATTTCCGCCGTCGCGGGAATGACATTAGGCGGCGGACACGCACAAGAGTTTAATAATAATCCAGTGGGCCGGACATTCTTGTCCGGCGTCATATTTGGACAGACAGGAATGTCTGTCCTACCCAAAGTTGGGTGTCTAAAGCATCCAAAAGCAGATATTTGAGATTGCCACGTCATCCCAACCTTTGGCTCGTGATTTCTCGCAATGACGTGAATGGGAAATCAATCACTTTTTTTGATATTTATGCGTATAAACGATGATAATTGGAATGAAATATTATTTTCGAAAGCTATTGCGGGGCGGACGGTTTTGAATTATATTATTTATTCTGTGTGGCAGAACCTCTGCGTGACAGAACCTCTGCGTGACAGAATTTCTGTCATAAAGGAAATGAAAACATACTTGTTAAGTCTATAAGATGAGGTAGTTTATGGGAAAAGTTGGAATTGTCGGATATGGATGTCACCTTCCACGACATCGTATCAAGGTAGAGGAGATCGCCAAAGTTTGGGGAGCCGATGCGCCTAGCTATAAAAAGGGTCTGATGTTGAGAGAAAAATCGGTCCCGCCGCCCGATTGCGACACAATTACGTTGTCGGTCGAGGCGACCAAAAATGCTCTTAGACGAGCCGGTGGAATCAACACCGCCGAAATCGGTGCTATCTATATCGGTTCGGAATCACATCCTTATGCGGTTAAACCGTCGGGTGCAACTGTTGCCGAGGCGATCGGTGCCACCCCGGATATTCATTGTGCCGATTTTGAGTTTGCCTGCAAGGCCGGATCGGAAGCGATGTTTGTCTGTCTTGGGCTGGTTAAAGCTGGCGAAATTAAATATGGCCTGGCAATCGGCGGGGATACCTCGCAGGGTGCGCCGGGTGATGCGCTCGAATATTCAGCTGCGGCTGGTGCGGCTGCTTTTATTATGGGTTCTGAAAATCTGATTGCCGAATCGATTGATACCTATTCATTCATGACCGACACCCCGGATTTCTGGCGTCGTGAGTACGAATTTTATCCTCAGCATGCCGGACGTTACACCGGTGAACCGGCATATTTTAAACATACCTGCGGTGCTGCCGAAGGGATGATGAAAAAAGTCGGGATGAAACCGGCCGATTTCACTTATGCTGTGTTTCATCAGCCGAACGGCAAATTCCCAATGCGTGCCGGTAAGATGCTTGGATTCACTCAGGAGCAGATGGAACCGGGATGGTTGTCACCGACATTGGGCAACACCTATTCAGGTGCTTCACCGATTGGTTTGACATCAACGCTTGATATTGCCAAACCGGGCGACACGATTCTGATGGTTTCGTACGGTTCGGGCTCCGGATCAGACGGATTTGTCTGGAAAGTTACCGATCGTATTGATGAAGTTAGAGATAAAGCGGTCAGGACGAGAAAACTTCTCGATGAAAACCTGATCTATATTGACTATGGAACCTACGCCAAGTTCCGGCACAAAATCAAGAAGAACGCTTAGGAGGATTTGCAATGAGAGATGTTGCAGTTGTCGGCGTAGGTATGACCAAATTTGGAGAGATCTGGGATAAATCCCTACGCGATTTATATGTTGAAGCGGCGCTCGGTGCAATTGAAAACTCCGGCGTCGATCATATTGACTCAATGATTGTTGGATGTATGTCCGGTGGTCTGTTTGTCGGTCAGGAACATCTGGGTTCGATGTTGGCCGATTATCTTGGAATTAAAAATCTTCCGGCCAGCCGGGTCGAATCGGCCTGTGCTTCCGGTGGTCTTGCTTTCCGTCATGCCCTTATCGAGGTTGCCTCGGGGATGTCGGATATCGTGATGGCCAGCGGAGTTGAGAAGATGAACGATATTTCCGGTGATGGAGCGACCTACGCTCTGGCTACCGCCGCCGATCAGGAATATGAAGTGTTTCATGGTGCTACTTTCCCGGGATTGTATGCCTTGATGGCTGTCGCTCATATAGAAAAGTATGGTACAACCCGCGATATGCTTGCCGCTGTGGCAGTGAAGAATCATGATAACGGTGCGCTGAATCCGAATGCTCAGTATCCTTTTAAGATAACGATGGATACAGTGAAATCATCGGTGATGATCGCCGACCCGCTGCGGATTCTGGACTGCTCGCCGATTACCGATGGTGCCGCGGCTGTTATTTTAACAACCGTTGATATCGCCAAAAAACTTGGCAAACCGTATGTGAAGATAACCGGTTCCGGTCATGCTACCGATACGATTGCTTTGCATTCGCGCGATGATATGACCACTATAGCATCAGCAACCGTTGCCGCCGATAAGGCCTTTAAGATGGCCGGTAAGACAATCAAGGATGTTGATTTTGCTGAAGTGCATGATTGTTTCACGATCGCTGAGATTATGGTGATGGAATCATTGGGACTCTACGCTCCGGGTAAAGCTGGGGAAGCTGTCCTTAAAGGTGAAACCGCACTTGATGGTAAGTTCCCGATTAACACTTCCGGTGGTTTGAAATCAAAGGGCCATCCGGTTGGTGCAACCGGTGTGGCGCAGATCGTTGAAATATACAAACAGCTTACCGGTCAAGCAGAAAATGGCCGCCAATTAAAGAGTAATCCGAAAGTTGGTCTGGCTCAAAACATGGGTGGTTCCGGTGGTTCCTCGCTGGTCCATATACTGGAGGTGGCCTGATGTATTCAGCACGTGATTGGAGAGAATATCCGCGCCGCTACCGTCTGGAAGCTGGCAAATGTAAAAAATGCGGGAAGATCCTGTTTCCGGCTCGTCTGATTTGTCCAAAATGCGGCGCCAGAGAGTTTGAAACCGAGATGTTGCCCGATACCGGGAAAGTATTGACATTTACCGTCATCAGGACAGCTCCGTCGCAGTTCACCGATATAGCTCCTTATGCAATTGCTATTGCTGAGCTGACCAATGGTGTGAAACTAACGGCGCAACTGGTTGATTGTGATGTTAATACGGTCAAAGTCGGCATGGAAGTTCGGATTGAGTTCCGTCGTGTTCAGACCGATGCTTATTCCGGAATCCTAAGTTATGGTTATAAGTTTGTACCTAAGTGGTACTAGTATAAACTAACTCAAAATGCAGGCGAAAGAAAAACTCTTTCGCCTGTTTGATATATTCATATTTACTCTGGGATTGGGTTAGATGTTTAAAATTGAATCTAAAATAAGTACATCATCAGAGCTTTTCAAAGAAAATTACGCCCGCAACAAAGAGCTCCATCTTGAGCTTAAGGAAAAATTGGAAACGGTCAAAGTCGGCGGTTCTGAAAAAGCACGTAAGATACATCAGGATCGTGGGAAACTTCCGACCCGCGAACGGGTCAGTCAACTGTTTGACAAACACACGCCTTTTCTTGAATTGTCATCATTGGCAGCGAATGGTATCTATGACAACTCACCCCCCGCGGCCGGATTGATTACCGGGGTCGGGGTAGTGCATGGCCGCGAGGTGATGGTTATCGCCAACGACGCCACGGTTAAGGGTGGAACCTATTACCCTGAGACGATTCTCAAACATGCCCGGGCGCAGCGGATTGCCGAGGATAATCATCTGCCGTGTGTCTATCTCGTTGATTCGGGTGGAATATTTTTGCCATTGCAGTCTGGTGTGTTTCCTGATAAGGATCATTTTGGCCGGATATTTTATAATCAAGCAAGAATGTCCGCCAAAGGTATTCCTCAAATTTCGGCGGTGCTCGGTTCATGCACTGCGGGTGGGGCATATCTTCCGGCAATGTCGGATGAAACGATTATCGTTCGAAAGCAGGGGACAATATTTATCGGTGGTCCGCCGTTAGTTAAGGCGGCGACCGGTGAGGTTGTAACGGCTGAGGATCTGGGTGGCGCCGATGTACATTGTCGGACTTCGGGGGTAGCAGATCATTATGCTCAAAATGACAAACATGCGCTTTCGATTTGCCGCAATATAATCGAAAATCTGAATCGTCCTGATAAATTTGAATTAGAGATGGGCGAAGTTGAAGAGCCTGCCTATGACTCCGATGAACTGTATGGTGTCATACCGCATGATGTTAAAAAGCAGTATGATATTCGGGAATTGATTGCAAGAATAGTTGATGGTTCAAGATTCCATGAATTCAAAGAATTGTACGGTGCAACCCTTGTTTGCGGATTTGCAAAAATAATGGGTTACCCGGTTGGTATTCTCGGTAACAACGGCGTTCTGTTTTCGGAATCATCTTTAAAGGGCGCACATTTTATTGAGCTTTGCACTATCAGGAAAATTCCGATATTGTTCCTGCAGAATATTACCGGATTTATGGTAGGGCGACAGTACGAGGCGGGTGGTATCGCCCGTGATGGCGCCAAACTGGTGCATGCGGTGGCTAACGCTCAGGTGCCGAAATTCACCGTGATGGTTGGCGGTTCTTATGGGGCCGGTAACTATGCGATGTGCGGACGCGGTTATTTCCAACGTTTGTTATGGATGTGGCCTAACGCGAAAATCTGTGTTATGGGTGGAGAGCAATCGGCCGATGTTTTGGCGGCGGTTAAAATTAAACGATTGGAAAAAGAAGGTAAGAAGCTGACGCAGGACGAGATCGACGCTATCAGGAAACCGATTGTCGACAAGTATGAGTCAGAATCAACACCTTACTATTCGACGGCGCGGCTCTGGGATGATGGTATTATTGGAATGACCGAAACGCGCGAAGCGATTGCGCTTGGTATTTCGATGTCGCTCAACCAACCGATACCTGATCAAAAGTATGGTGTCTTCAGGATGTAATATGAGCTATAGTACAATAAAATATAAAATCGAAGATGGTGCCGCTTATATAAGTTTTTGTCGACCGGAGGTACATAACGCCTTCAACGATGATCTTATTTACGAAATGACCGACCTGTTTGGCAAACTTGACGAAGAAAAAACGCTTCGGGTGGTGGTGTTGACTGGTGAGGGCAAATCGTTTTGTGCCGGTGCCGATCTCAACTGGATGAAACGAGTGATAACTCAATCATTCGAAGAAAATCTGAAAGAGTCTAACGATCTGGCCAATCTTTTCAATAAAATCTATAATTTCCGCTGTCCGGTTATTGGCCGTATCAACGGTGCCGCTATTGGTGGGGGAGTAGGTTTTGTGGCGGTCTGTGATATTGCTATTGCGGCCGAATCGGCCAAGTTTTCCTTTTCTGAAGTAAAAATCGGATTGGTACCGGCTTGTATCGGTCCTTATGTCATCAATAAAATCGGCGAGGGTAAGGCCCGTGAGTTTTTTATTACTGGCGAACGGATGAAAGGGAGGAAGGCTTACGAGGTCGGTTTGGTCAACGACTGTGTTGAATACGACGAACTCGATGATACTATAAATAAGATTATTGATGTCATCAAAACATCCGGGCCCGAGGCGGTCGCAGTGGCCAAACAGTTATGTTCATCGGTGCCAAATATGTCACCCGAAGAGTACAAACCGTTTACCGCCGAGATGATCGCCAAATTAAGAGTGTCTGATGAGGGTCAGGAAGGAATGAATGCCTTTCTTGAAAAACGCAAACCAAAATGGTCAAAATAGACCAAAAGAATGAAAAAGAATGTCAAAAAAACTGTTTAATAAAATATTGGTTTCCAACCGCGGCGAAATTGCAGTACGGGTAATCAATGCCTGTCGCTTGCTCGGTGTACCGACCTTGGCGATTTATTCCACTGCTGATAAAGATGCGGTGCATGTAAAGGCTGCCGATGAAGCGGTAGAAATCGGTCCGCCGCCGCCAAGAGAGTCATATCTCAATATTGATAAAATCATTCAGACCGCTTTAGAAAATAAATGCGACGCGATTCATCCGGGGTACGGTTTTCTTGCAGAGAATCCGGATTTTCCTGATAAATGCAAAGAATCCGGAATCACTTTTATTGGTCCCTCGGGTCAATCGATGCGTCTGATGGGAAATAAAGTTCAGGCACGGATTAAAATGGCCGGTACCGGGGTGCCGCTTATTCCCGGAATGAAAGCAGCCGGTGCAACTATCGAAGAATTTGAAAAAGCTGCTAATGAGGCAGGTTATCCGGTTCTGATTAAAGCGGCCGCCGGGGGTGGCGGTAAAGGAATGCGGGTTGTCAAAGAGAAAAAAGATTTGAAAGAATCGGTTGAAGCTGCAAAACGTGAAGCCAAAAATGCTTTCAACGATGACACCGTTTATCTTGAAAAATATATTGAAGATCCCCGACATATCGAATTTCAGGTACTGGCCGACACACATGGCAATGTTATTCATCTGTATGAACGGGAATGTTCAATTCAAAGAAGGCATCAGAAGATAATCGAAGAGACACCTTCGATAGCTGTCACTCCGGAGATTCGTAAACAGATGGGTGAGGCGGCGGTTAAAGTCACGCAGGCGGCTGATTACGTTAATGCCGGAACAATTGAGTTTCTGCTTGATAAAAATGGCGGGTTTTATTTTCTCGAGATGAATACTCGTGTTCAGGTGGAACATCCGGTTACCGAAATGGTCACCGGGGTTGATCTTGTTGCCGAGCAGATAAAAATTGCGGCAGGTGAGAAAATCTCAGAGTCGGCGATGAAAGCAAAACAAACCGGCCATTCAATTGAGTGCCGTATTTATGCCGAAGATGCAGAAAACGGTTTTCTGCCATCATCGGGAAAGATACTTTTTTATAATGAGCCGACCGGACCGGGTATCAGAGTTGATACCGGCGTTACCGGCGGGACAACGGTTGGTGTCGAATATGATCCAATTCTGGCAAAATTGATTGTTTTTGCACCTGACCGTGATCTGGCGATATCAAAAATGATCAATGCACTCAAAGATTATAAAATTTTGGGGATAAAAACCTCGCGGAAATTTATGATCGATGTGCTGGCACATCCTGAATTTAAAGCGGGACGCACCTACACCGATTTTATCGACAGAAATATGGGTGAGCGGGAAGTCGATAAGGATTTGGCGGAACTGGCGGCAGCTATATCATCTGCGGCGCTGATGACCAAACCTGCAATGACAACGGTTGGCAGAGGATTAAAACAGACTCGTCTGTCGCCGTGGCAGACAATCGGGACCTGGGAAATCGGTATGAGGATATCAAAATGATAAATGAATTTCTGTATAAAGACGAACTGATTGAGACCTCGGCTGAACCGAAAGACGGTAGAGTCGAAGTTTCAGTTAATGGTAATTTATATTCGATTATTCCCTCGGGTGCCAATAGATTTTCTGTTGAAATTAATGGCACAAAGAAAACAGCCTGCTGTATTATCAAAGATAATAAATCTTATGTTGATATCGATGGTGTTTTGTTGGAACTGGTGATTCCCTCTGAAGATGGTGCCAATGGTGCCGGTGGCGGCGGAAGCATTGGAGAAAAAGATAAGATATATGCACCGATGCCGGGCAAAATTGTGAAGCTTCTTGTCGCTGAGGGGGACGTTGTCACCAATAAACAGCCACTGGTTATTGTCGAGGCGATGAAAATGGAAAATCAGGTTAACTCACCATCGGATGGCACGGTTAAAAAAATAAATTTCGCCGATGGCGATCAGGTTGACACCGACACGCCTATTATTGAGCTTGATATAGAATCTTGATTGTTCAAATAAATCAATAAAAAAAGCCGGGTCAAACGACCCGGCTTTTTTATTCCAATTTTGATACTAGTATAGAAATCCGGTAATCCCAACCCCAAAATATAACGTGGTCGTATTAAAATCGTATCCATATGATTTCTGCAATGATCTGAAGATTCTAAATTGAAATTCGGTTGATAACTGTTCTGACATCATTTGATTAAATCCTACAACCGCGCCAAACTGGGTTATATTATCATCGCCGCCCGATTCACCGACAAATGAAATGAATCCTCCCAGAAAAGGATACATTGATCCTTTAATATACTGATCAATCTTATTGGCATTAAAATAATATCGCATTTCTGGTCCAATACCAAAAGCAGTGGCACTGGCACCGCTTGTGGACATCGATAAAAGGGAAACAGTGCCTCCAAGCATAAGTCCGGGGGATACAAAATATCCAAATGTTGGCATTATGGATACAGTTGTTAAAGATGAGCCTTCGGCGCTTTCAATTGATAAAAAAGCGCTACCTCCGACTATGGCGCTGCCCTTATCAATTGGCGAATCAGCTGCGGAAATTGCTGCTGCCAACAAAAAAACAAACAGAGTGATTAAACAAATCGTCTTCATAGTCCCATCCTTCTATAAATGTTTAGTAAAAATTTCAGTTAAAAAGATAAAGACCGCAAATTATTTTGTCAATCGGATATTATTTAAAAATACGGTGGCAATAAAAAAAGCCGAGTTAAAACGACCCGGCTTTTATGCTACAAGATGTTAATTCTTACGTTGTTTTAATAAGCTGTTTATTCTCCGAGATTAAATTTTAATCCGGCGCGAATTGGAAGATGACTGGTTGATTCGCCTTCGGTTGAGATTATGGTAAACTTGCCTTCTACCCAGAAAGCCATCTTGGGTGACATCTCATATTCAAATCCGGCACCAAATCCAAAAGTAATATCCATCTCCGCATCGGTTTCTGCCATAGCCAAAAGGGCCGGTGCTGTTATTTCAGTCAGTTTTGCACTGGTCATTCCAATACCGCCAAGAATATAAGGAGAAAAGGCTGATTCGTTGGTTTCATTAGCCATGGGGTAAAAATGTACATCCGCCCCAAATGCAAAAGCAACAAAATCTCCGCCTTCAATACCTTCTACATCCATTGCAAAAGTGTTATAAAATACTTTACCAACAACTTCAAACTGCGGATTAACTGCAAAGCCGACACCGCCGCCGAAACCAATACCCATTTTCCAATTATCTTTGAAAAACTCAGGTCCCATTGGCATTGAAACACCACCACCGGCATAGATGGCCGGACCTGCGGAAGCGCCGGTCGCCAATACCAGGATTAAGAGTGTCGTTAACAAACCTTTTTTCATTTGTTCTCCCTTCTTTAGGTTTCGTCCTTGAAATCCATCCGAGGAGTCCTTCTTTTCTTACTATCGGCGACAAATAAAAGTATTGTTGAATTCTTGTCAACAAAAAACAATACAATATTTTAGAGTAATTTTATAAAGTTACCCTTGATTGAATAGAGATAAGCTAATAAATAACAGGGAATTCAGTGTTCCGATAAGTAGTTTATAACTCAAAGCAGTCTGCAAGTGGAATCAATGAGCGCTGTGCCAAAGTGGCTGAAGGAATTTATTGACACCAAAGGTCACATGGATAATAGAGAATCTTCGGAATCAAAATATTTTATAAAATCTTATCAGGCAACTCTTGATTTAAGCGAGATAATTACTTAGATTACTTGACTTTCTGGAATATAACAAAAAACGGAGGACTATATGACAGATGTGAATCAGGCCTACATAGTATCAGCATGCCGAAGCGGTATTGGGAACTTTCTTGGCGGATTATCCAAATTCAACGCCACTCAACTTGGTGCGATGGCTATCAAAGAGGCTGTTAAGCGCTCTGGTGTAGATGTGGCAAAAATCGAAGAAGTGATTATGGGACAGGTTGTTCAGGCTGGTAGCGGACAGGCTCCGGCTCGTCAGGCCGCCATCAATGGTGGTATCCCGCCACAAGCGGCGGCAATGACCATTAATAAAGTCTGCGGCTCTGGTCTTAAGGCTGTAATGCTGGCTGCTCAGTCAATTAAGGCCGGCGATCAGGATTGTATTGTTGCCGGCGGGATGGAGTCGATGTCGGGAACACCGTATGTTTTACATGGCGCCAAAGGCGGCTTGAAATTTGGTGACAAAAAACTGCAGGATGCGATGATCCTTGATGGTCTCTGGTGTTCGTTCAATAATTGGCATATGGGTAGTGCCGCCGAATTGACCGGTAAAAAGGCCAATATCAGCCGCGAGGAGCAGGATGAATTTGCCTTTAACTCACATCAAAAAGCAGTGGCTGCAATTGAAGGCGGAAAATTTAAAGATGAAATATTTCCGGTCGAAATTCCGCAGCGTAAAGGTGACCCGGTTATTTTTGATAAGGATGAGTGTCCGCGGCCCAAAATGTCGTTAGAGGGTCTGGCGAAACTGAGACCGGCTTTTGTAAAAGACGGAACGGTTACAGCCGGAAATGCCCCGGGACTCAATGACGGTTCATCGGCAACAGTGGTTGTCTCTGAGAAATTTATGAAGGAAAACAATCTTACACCGTTGGCAAAAATTATTGATTATTCCGTATCAGGAATCGAACCGGATATGATATTTTTTGCGCCAATATTGGCCGTGCAAAAACTCTGTAAAAAAATGAATGTTGATATAAACCATTTTGATCTGATTGAAGCGAATGAGGCCTTTTCTGTTCAAGCGCTTGCCAACGGAAAAGAACTTGGCTGGGATTGGAATCGGGTTAATGTTAATGGTGGTGCGGTTGCCCTTGGACATCCGATTGGTGCGTCCGGTGCCCGTGTTTTGACAACTTTAATTTATGCACTCAAAGATCGCGGTTTGAAAACAGGTTTGGCAACACTTTGTTTGGGCGGTGGTAATGCCGTAGCGATGTCAATTGAATTGGTTTAATTTTAATGGACTATGGAGTTAGGTGATGCAGTTAAGTGACATAAAAAAAATTGCCGTTATTGGTTGCGGAACAATGGGAAATGGTATTGCCCATGTTTCGGCTCAAAACGGCTATGAAATAACTTTCATCGATATTGATGAGAAATATCTTGAAAAGGCGATAGCAACTATTGCAAAAAACCTCGATCGGATGGTTAAAAAAGAGAAAATAACCGAACAGGACAAAACCGATACGCTCAGTCGAATTACTACCACAACCGATCTTCTGGCAGTAAAAGATTGTCAGCTTGTTATTGAGGCGATTGTTGAAAAATTGGATATCAAATTGGGTCTGTTTGGAAAACTCGATGAGATATGTCCACCCGATACTATTCTGGCGTCAAATACTTCATCTTTGCCGATCACAAAATTGGCCAGCGGTACTAAAAGACCGGGAAAAGTTGTCGGGATGCATTTTATGAATCCGGTTCCGATGATGAAGCTGGTTGAGATGATTCGTGGTGTTGCAACTTCAGATGAGACTTTTGATATCGCTATTGAGCTTGGCAAAAAGCTTGGTAAAATACCGGTTCCGTCTGAGGATTATCCCGGATTTATTGCCAATAGAGTATTGTTGCCGATGATCAACGAGGCGATTTTTGCGCTCTTTGAGGGCGTTGGTACTGCCGAGGATATCGATACTGTTATGAAACTTGGTATGGGGCACCCGATGGGCCCGCTGACTCTTGCCGATTTTATCGGTTTGGACGTATGTCTTGATATATTAAATGTTTTATTTGAAGGTTTGGGTGATCCCAAATACCGTCCCTGCCCGCTACTCAAGAAGAAAGTGGAAGCAGGTTATCTGGGCCGTAAGTCCGGACACGGTTTCTTTAAATATTAATTTTTAAGGAGCTATATACATGGATTTTAATCTAAGCGAAGATCAGGAAATGATGCGTGAATCGGCAGAGGAGTTTGCGCAGAAACGACTTTTCCCGATAGCAGAAGAACTTGATGAAAAAGGTGCGACACCTCCCGAATTATTAAAGGAAATAGGAGAACTTGGCTATTTTGGATTGATGGCTCCGGAGGAATTCGGCGGTTTGGGTACCGATACCCTAAGTTACGCTCTGGTTATCGAAGAGATCGCAAAAGCGTGTGCCGGTATATCTATTGCCATTTCGGTTCATAATTCTTTGGTAATAAAGGCGATTGAAAAATATGGAACCGATGAACAAAAACAGGAATACTTGCCTAAACTGGCCGCTGGAGAAATAATCGGTGCTTATAGTCTATCTGAGCCAAATTCCGGAACCGATGCTGGTTCATTATCCTGTCAGGCAATTGCTGACGGCGATAATTACATTTTTAACGGCACCAAAAGCTGGGTTTCGACCGCCAGCCATGCCAGTATATTTATTGTTTTTGCCCTGAGTGACCCATCATTAGGTCCCAAAGGAATTTCCGCTTTTATAGTCCACAAAGATACCGATGGTATGTCTATAGGTGCCAATGAAAAGAAGATGGGGATGAAATGTTCAGATACCCGGGAACTCTCTTTTATGGATGCCAAGGTGCCAAAGGCAAATTTGCTCGGCACTGAAAACAAAGGATTCAATATTGCTCTCTCGCTTCTTGATAACGGCCGCATCGGTATCGCCGCGCAGTCGTTGGGTATTGCGCAATCAGCTTTTAATGAAGCGCTGAAATATTCCAAAGAGCGGAAACAGTTTGGTCAACCGCTGGCCGCGTTTCAGGCTATTCAGTTTAAGTTGGCCGACATGGCAACCAAAATTGATGCCGCACGGTTAATGGTTTATCGTGCTGCCGTTTTAAAAGACCTTGAAGAACGGAAATATTCCCGGCAGATTTCAATGGCCAAACTTTATGCGTCGGAAGTCGCCAATTTTGTTGCCAATGAGGCAGTGCAGATTCATGGCGGTTACGGCTATGTCAAGGAATATCCGGTTGAACGGTATTTCCGCGATGCCCGGGTCACAGAGATCTATGAAGGGACATCCGAGGCGCAGAGGATGGTTATCTCGCGCGACCTGTTGAAGGATTAACTATGGATTTTGATATAAAATATAAAGACTTCAGAATGGAAGTCCGCGATTACATTGAGAAAAATATTGGTCCGCACGCAGTCGCTATTGACCGCGATCAGTATTATTCAAAAGATGTCCATAAGGCTGTTAATGATAAAGGCTGGTGGGGAAGTACTATTTCAAAAGATTATGGCGGTCTTGGACTCACGATGATTGAGTATGCTATAATTGTCGAAGAGATATCGCGCGTCTGCGGTTCGACCGGTTTGACTTTTGCCGCTCATAATTCACTCGGCACCTGGCCGATAAGTAATTTTGGTTCCGAAGAACAGAAGCAAAAATATCTTCCTCCGGCAGCGGAGAAAGGCAGTTTGATTGCTTTTGGTCTGACCGAACCGGATGCCGGTTCTGATGCCGGTGGTACTAAAAGCAAGGCCGAGAAAAATGGCGAAGATTATCTTGTTAATGGCACCAAATGCTGGATCACATCGGCCAATGTTTGCGATTATTCTATCATCACGGCGTTAACTGATGTTGATGCCGGAGTGCGTGGGATCTCATCGTTTGTTATCGAAAAAGAGATGGAAGGTTTTAGCGCCGGTAAAAAAGAAAATAAGATGGGTTGCCGCGGTTCTGATACTGCCTTTATGCATTTTGACGATATGAAACTTCCGGCCTGGCATCTTCTTGGAAAAGAGGGGGAAGGGTTCAAGCAGTTTATGAAAACACTTGACGGCGGAAGAATCTCTATCGGTGCGATGGGTCTTGGAATTGCGCAGGCTGCTTTGGAGTTGGCAGTCAAATATTCTGAGAGCCGGATACAGTTTGGGAAACCGATTTCGGCCAATCAGGCGATTCAGTTTAAGCTGGCCGATATGGCGACACAGATTGAAACGGCCCGGCTGCTGATCTATAAAACCTCCTGGCTGAAAGATAACAATATTCCATATTCCAAATATTCTGCGATGTGTAAATTATACTGTTCCGAAGTTTCGCATTTCTGCACATATGAGGCGATTCAGGTTCTTGGCGCCGCCGGTTTATCAGAAGAATATCCTGCAGAACGATATTACCGGGATATGAAACTGTGTGAAATCGGAGAGGGGACGTCGGAGATTCAGCGGATCGTTATTTCTCGTGAGGTGATCAAAGAGATGAAAGAGGTCTGACGGAAATATTTATAGAATAATTAAAAACTGTGGCTTGTATTTGCCACAGTTTTTTTATATTTATGATTGTTGGCATGTGATAAAAACCAGAAGGTGAAATATGAAAATAGCGATTGGATCCGATCACGCCGCAGTTGATTTGAAGGAAAAGGTTAGAATTCTTTTGGAAAGTAGGGAAATTGAAGTAATCGATTTTGGAACTGATTCAAAAGATTCGGTTGATTATCCTGACTATGGATTAAAAGTAGCGCAGGCGGTTGCTGCCGGTCAGGTGGACAAGGGAGTGGCTATCTGTTGGACCGGTGCCGGGATGGTGATTACTACTAATAAAGTTAACGGTATTCGCGCTGCTTTATGCTTGAATAAGGATATGGCTTTTTATGCTCGTTCTCATAACGATATTAATGTTCTGGTGTTGTCACAAAAATATGTCAAAGATGAAGATATTAATGATATAATAGATACCTGGCTGACTACCGAATTTGAAGGTGGTCGTCATATTCAGCGACTGGCTAAAATAAAAGCCGCAGAAAAAAATGATTAGTTGTGAAAGTATAGGGGATATTTGTGATGTCGTATTTAGAAAAATCCGATCCTGAAATATTTGAAGCTTATCAAAAAGAGACTAAACGCGAATCGGATAAGCTCGAACTTATCGCCTCGGAAAATTTTGTTTCAGAGGCGGTGCTTGAAGCTGCCGGTGGAATCATGACCAATAAATATGCCGAGGGGTATCCCGGAAAACGGTACTATGGCGGTTGTGAGTTTGTTGATATTGCTGAAAATCTGGCCCGCGAACGAGCCAAAGAGCTATTCAAATGTGAGCATGTCAATGTCCAGCCGCATTCGGGGTCACAGGCAAATATGGGCGTTTATTTCACCGTCTTGGAACCAGGCGATAAAGTGATGGGACTTGATTTGTCGCATGGCGGACATTTGACTCATGGGCATCCGCTAAATTTTTCCGGTAAACTATATCAGTTTTTTCCATATCAGGTTGATAAAGAGACTGAGGTTATAAATTACGACAAACTGAAAGTTCAGGCTGAAGAAGTAAAACCGAAAATGATCGTCACCGGCGCCTCGGCTTATCCAAGAGCGCTCGATTTTAAGAAGTTTCGTGAGATAGCAGATTCCTGCGGTGCCTATTTAATGGTTGATATTGCCCATATCGCCGGTCTGATTGCAGCCGGTTATCATGAATCGCCGATCCCTTATGCCGATTTTGTAACCACGACAACGCACAAGACATTACGCGGCCCACGCGGTGGGATGATTATGTGCAAAGAAAAATATGCCGCCGATATTGACCGGACGGTGATGCCCGGTATTCAGGGCGGTCCGTTGATGCATATAATTGCTGCCAAGGCGGTTGCTTTTGGTGAGGCGCTGAAACCGGAATTTAAAGATTACCAGAAAAGAATTCTTGAGAATGCACGAACCTTATCAGGTGAGTTGAAAAATATGGGGTATCATATTGTTTCTGGCGGAACCGATACGCATCTGTTTTTACTTTCATTTCTTGACCGCGATTTCTCCGGCAAAAAAGTTGAAAAGGCGCTTGATAAAGCAGGGATGACGGTTAACAAAAATACCGTCCCATTTGATACGCGCAAACCGTTTGTTACCTCTGGTGTCAGAATCGGAACCCCGGCAATCACCACTCGCGGTATGGGGACCGATGATATGAAAACAATCGCCAAGTTTATCGACAGAGCTATCAAGAATCTCGGAGACGATGAGGCTTTGGCGGGAATTGCCAGTGAAGTAAAATTATTGTGCGATAAATTTCCGCTGTACACCGATAGAAAATAATTATCGATCTTCTGTTTGGCCGGAACTTTGATGCTAAATAATCTATATTTTTCAAAATAGATTCGTATTGTTTTTTTGTGGTATTCAATATTGAATCGACTTATAATATTTGTGGAGGTATAGGATGCTAATTCAATTTTCAATATTTCCGACTGGCGGCGGTGATTCGGCTTCAGGCGAAGTATCCAAGGTAATTGATATAATTGACAATTCCGGTTTGACATATAAAACATCATCGATGGCAACCGTTATCGAAGGGGAATGGGATCAGATAATGCCGCTCATTAACAAGTGCCGTTTGAAATTGAAGGAAAATAGCAGTCGTGTCTATATGGTTTTGACCATGGATGACAGAGACGGTGCAATCGGCAGAATCGACGGTAAAATTGCTTCGATTGAAAAAAGATTAAATAAGAGTATTCAAAAATAGAAATTACAAAATAATTGGGGTACGTAAATGTCTGCATTTAGAGTTGTAATGGTAACTGTTCCGAAGGATAAAGCGGAAGAGATGTCCCAGAAAATTGTTGTTAGTGGATTGGCCGCCTGTGTTAATATTATCGACAATGCCAGATCTATCTATAAATGGAAAGGCGAATTAAAAACTGAGACTGAATCTATTCTGTTTATTAAAACCGCGACAAAAAAAGTGGAAAATCTTATCAAATCGGTCAGAGATGATCATCCTTATGAAACACCGGAAATTATTTCGATGACAATTTCCGAAGGAAACCCTGACTTTCTCAATTGGGTCGATGAAGTAACGACCAAATAAGATAAACTTCATTAAAATTGCGGAGTTTTGTATTGGCTGATTTAAATACCGATAATCCGATTATAACCCTGACAACTGATTTTGATCTGTCTGATAATTATGTTGGTATTTTAAAAGGTATTATTGGTGGCCTGAATAGTTTTGCCAGAATAATTGACAATACCCATGGAATCCACAAATATAATATAAATTCCGGATGCTATTCCCTTGAGACCTCATTCAAATATTTTCCCCGTGGCACGATTCATCTCGCCGTTGTTGATCCCGGAGTAGGTACGACAAGAAAAGCTCTTTTGATTGAGACGGCCGATTTTTATTTTATCGGGCCTGATAATGGTCTTTTTTCGTTTCTTCACGGAAAAGATATTAAAAGAATAATTTCTTTAAAAAATCGGAAATATTTTCTGAAAGAGATATCCTCGACATTCCACGCCCGCGATATTTTTGCACCGGTGGCAGGGTATCTTTCGATTGGTATCTCTCCCGATGAGTTTGGTCCTAAGATCAACAAAATGGAGAAGATTAAATCTAATAGAATTAGAAGAACTAAAGCGGGATTAAGCGGAGAGATTTTACATATTGATTCTTTTGGAAATATTGTTACTTCGTTTCGACATAATAATCTACCCGACGGTTCTTTTATGGTTTATCTGGTGGAGAATAAAATTGGGAGATTGAAGAAAACCTACGGCTCGGTGAAAACAGGAAAGCCGGTTGCCTATATAAATTCGTTCGGGTATCTCGAAATAGCTGTCAGTAGCGGCTCCGCAGCCGATGATTATTCTATCGATTACATGTCAAAAGAAAAGATTTTAATTGCAACATCATAGAAACTAACTTAGATTCGAATTATGACACACAACAGTAACTTCAAACGACCCTCCTGGGATGAATATTTTATGCGAATCGCAATGCTCGCCGCCACCCGGTCGACCTGCCTGAGACGCCAGGTTGGGGCGGTGATAGTCAAGGATAAGCGGGTTCTTGCAACCGGTTATAACGGTTCGCCCGCTGGGCTGAAACATTGCCTTGACATCGGTTGTTTACGCGATGAGCTGGGGATTCCATCAGGGGAGAGGCATGAACTTTGCCGCGCCATTCATGCCGAGCAAAATGCCATCGTTCAGGCGGCCACATCAGGGACATCGATTGAAGGTGCCACTTTATATTGCACTACTTCACCTTGTGTTCTCTGCGCCAAAGTTCTGATTAATTCCGGGATTAAAGAAATCTATGCCGGTGAGGGATACCCCGACGACCTTTCCCGACAAATGCTTGACGAGGCCGGGATTCAGGTCCAGCGTTTGGTTGTCAGCAGCAACGCAGAGCTAATGAAGGAATTTGAAAAATGAAATGTCCCTTCTGCGGCCATGAGGAGGACCGGGTTGTAGATTCCCGTTCGGCTCAGGATGGCCGCGCGGTGCGTCGCCGGCGGGAATGTCTTAAGTGTAAAGATCGGTTTACAACTTACGAATATATCGAAAATGTAACGCTGACTGTCACCAAATCGGATCACCGCCGTGAGCCGTTTGATCGCAGAAAATTAATAAACGGTATCAAGCTGGCCTGCAATAAACGCCCGGTATAAATAAAAAAGATTGAATCA
>DAOUVS010000330.1 GCA_030667525.1 Candidatus Zixiibacteriota bacterium
ACCGTTCCGGATGATTGCCAAGACGCTGTTTGGCTTGGAGGATATTCTGGCCGACGAACTGACTGCTCTCGGTGCTCAGAATGTGAAACCGATGAACCGCTCGGTTGAATTTTATGGCGACAACAGATTATTATATAAAGCAAACCTATGGTGTCGGACCGCGACCAGAATATTGAAGCCGATATTCAATTTTAGAGTAGGAAATGAACAAGCTTTGTATTCTGAAGTCTTTAAAATTAATTGGCGGGACTATTTTAATCTGAATCAAACCTTTTCTATTGATGCCGTTATTAATGATTCAGTATTCAATAATTCTTTGTTTGCTGCACAGAAAACCAAAGACGCCATCGCCGATTATTTTAGACAAAAGACCGGAAGAAGGCCGTCGGTTGATGTCAGAAATCCTGACGTAAAAATAAATCTTTATATCTATCGTGATGAATGTTCGCTCGCACTTGACTCATCGGGTGAACCGCTATTTAAGCGCGGGTACCGTGACAGAACCGGCGAAGCACCGTTAAACGAAATTCTTGCCGCTGGAATGGTGTTACATTCGGGATGGGATAAAAAGAGTCCATTGGTTGACGCGATGTGTGGTTCGGGAACGATTGTTATCGAAGCGGCTCTTCTGGCGCGCAATATCGCACCGGGATTAACCCGGGAAAAATTCGGGTTTATGAACTGGCCCGATTTTGATAAGCTTCTTTTTAGAAAAATTCAAGATGAGGCTTACGAGCAAATCAAACCGAAGCTTGAATTTGAGATGGTTGGGTCCGATATGGATTCGAGACAGGTTCAGGTTGCAACGGATAATGCGCGAAGAGCCAGAGTCGGCCGGGATATTGTTTTTAAACAGAGCGAGTTTAATGATTTCATTCCACCCGATCCGCCGGGGACACTGATTTTCAATCCACCTTATGGGAAGCGGATGTCGGTAGATGATATTATAATATTTTATCAGTCGATCGGGGATGTTTTGAAGCAAAACTATAGCGGATATGACGCTTATATTTTTACCGGGAATCTGGATGCGGCCAAACATATCGGACTGAGAGCGTCGCGGCGGATCGAGATGTATAACGGCCCGATCGAGTGTCGGTTATTAAAATTTGAAATGTATCAAGGCAGCATTAAAACCAAATATCAAAAACCGGAGAATACCGAATAATAATATTAATACACAGCTACGCAATGGCCGTTTTCACAGATCAGGCGCGGTGGTCCAATAGCAACACAGTCGGAACATACTCCCCATTTATGATTGTAGGCATCTTCTTTTAAATAATGTAAATCGACCTTAGCCTTCAATAAAAGGGTATCGGTATCAATAACAGAATAAACGAGGTAACTCCATGGTCCGCCACACGGTTTGGCACCAAAGGCAATCACTCGGCAATTAGCCGGATCGTCGGATGAAGCATCACCGATTATATTTTCTATTTGACTATACAGAGCTTCCAACTCTTGTCGATCTTCGTCCTGCGTATTCTCTTTTGAATTCTCGCTTAATCCACATCCTAAAAATAATAGAATCAATAAGAATGAAAGATTGATCAATGATTTTTTGTAATTCATATTCCCCTCCGTAATTAATAAGTTACATAATACAGACGGTTATACTCAATAAATATCAAATAATATATTTCTATACATGCTCAATTAATGTATGGCCCGATATCTCACTATTGGTGGTGCAAAGATCGGAGATAGATAACTTATGCACGTCATCATTTCCGGTAATACGAGCGAAATCTTTTAATTCTTTTGTGCAGACTCCAAGATAATTCGCCAGATTGGTCGCTGATTTCTCAATATCAAATCGGCTCCGCAGTTCCGGGTCCTGGGTTGCTATTCCTACCGGACACTTACCGGTATGACAGACACGATACTGCTGACACCCGCAGGCAATTAGCGAAGCGGTTGCAAGAGCGATCGCATCGGCACCCAATGCCAATGCTTTTGCAATATCTGATGAGATTCGAAATCCGCCGGTAATAACAAGCGAGATGTCTTTGGCGCCAACCGAATCAAGATATTTTCTTGCCCGGTATAGTGCAAATAATGTCGGAACGGAGGTCGCCGCTTTGAGATATTTAGGCGAGGCTCCGGTTGCGCCGGGTCGTCCATCAATGGTAATGAAATCCGGTTCTGCTTTAAGAATAAACTCCAGATCGGCTTCGATATTTCCAGCGGCGATTTTAACCCCGATCGGTTTTCCACCGGAGCTGTCTCTCAGCCAGGTCACTTTGTTTTTCAGATCTTCGGGGG
>DAOUVS010000151.1 GCA_030667525.1 Candidatus Zixiibacteriota bacterium
AATGGTACAACCTATGAAGGAGGATGTGGATGCCAAAAGCAAAAAAGAAAGTGGCGGCGAAGAAGGTCGTGAAGAAGAAAGTGGCGAAGAAAGTTCGCTGCGCCGGAAAAACCAAAGAGGGTAAAAGGTGCAAACGGATGGCAACTGCGCCGTCAAAGTTCTGTTATCTTCACAAGAAAAAAAGATAAATCTAAATTCTTTCAAGGCGGTGCCTGGCATCGCCTTTTTTTATGTACATAGATTTAAATAGACAGATATTATTGATGTCGTATTAGAGATATTTGGGGATGTTGTTACCAATTACTTATGATCAGATATTAAATGCTTTCAATGATTCTATGCAACCGGTTCGGCCACTCCGGTGGCAAGCAATTGTTTTACTATTAAGCCCGGAATGTTTTCCAATGAATCTCCTTTATTTACTGCTCCGACCTTTATTGCTACTTTTGGCATTCCATAAACTACGCAGGAATTTTCATCCTGGGCAATATTAAAGGCACCATTATATTTCATCTCCAGCATTCCCTGAGCGCCATCGGCACCCATTCCGGTCAGCATAACGCCAATAGCGTTGGCCCCGGCATATTTTGCTACCGATTTAAAAAGAACTTCAACTGACGGCCGATGGCGATTTACCAATGGCCCTTTGCGAACATTCACATAATAATTGGCTCCCGATCGTCTGAGAAACATATGGCTGTTACCGGGGGCGATCAAGGCTTTGCCCGGGATAACCGAATCTCCGTCGACCGCTTCTTTCACCTCAAGTTCGCTGTGTTCATTAAGCCGATTGGCAAATGCGCGGGTAAAACTCTCCGGCATATGCTGGACGATAACCAATCCGTTGGTGGCGCGCGGCAACATTGATAGGACAACCTGCAGCGCCTGGGTCCCACCGGTCGAAGAACCAATGGCAATAACCTTATTGGTTGTTTTACTCATGGCCAGCTTTTGGGAGATGATAACTTTATTTTTCTTGACATCGATTGGTTTGCTCAATTTTACCAGAGCGGCGGCCTTTATTTTCTCGATCAGTTCAATCGACATATCAGTCACAGTATATGATTCGCCCGGTTTGCACATCACATCAACGGCGCCTGCGTCCAGGGCTTCCATAGCCAACTCGCCGCCTTTTGCGGTCAGTGACGAAACGACAATTGTGGGACTAGGGTAATGTTTCATCAAACGACGAAGAAAAGTAAGACCATCCATTTTGGGCATTTCTACATCAAGGGTCAAAACGTCGGGCTTAAGACTTACAATTTTATCTCTGGCAACATACGGATCGGGGGCGCTGCCGACGACCTCAATTTGGGGATCACGTGATAATTCGGATGTAAAAATTTTTCGGACAACTGCCGAATCATCAACTATTAATACTCTTACACTCATTAGATACTTCCTGTGAATTGTATATTGTTATTACCGGGTAATCATCCACCATGCAACAATGATACTCGCAACCTTCAATTATTGAGAAAAATGCATCCTTCTCGAGTTTTTTGACCTCAAGATCAGTCAGACTAAAAAGAGCTTCGTTGCCAAAGAGGTTAACTAATAACTGGCCGGAAACGATATTTAGCAATTCTTTGGCTGAGTCAAAATTATTTTCCTCAGGATCAACATCCCCAATATCCTCGCCCAGCAGATTGGCCGAAAGTTCGGCACAAAAATCTACAGGAATTATCATTTTTATTTCGCCGGCTTTTTCTCCGGAAAAATTTAACTTCACCAGGACATACTCAAAATCTTCGAATGAAACTCCTGAGGCCATATCAACCGGTTCGGGAAACATAAAAGCAGTTTGTTCCAGAACACCGGATACGGTTTCATTTATAACTTCCATTATTTTTCGATTACTCATGTTTTACTCCCAAAACTCTATCGATGATTTCACTGAGTGATTCTGGCGTAAAAGGTTTTCTAATATACTCCCGAATTCCCTTTTCTTTTAACTCTTCAATTCTTTTCACACTGCCGTCGGTCGAAATTACAACAACTGGTATATCCTTGAGCAGACCATCCCTGGCCATTTCAGAAATCATCTCAATACCACTCATAACCGGCATGTTCAAATCCGAGAGGATAAGATCAATCCAATTATCTTTAAGACATTCCAGAGCTTCTTTGCCGTTCTCTGCTTCAAAAATCTGACCAATCTCAAGTTTTGTCAGTTTCAAAATCTTAACAACTATTGCCCTGATCGTTTTGGAGTCATCAACAACTAAAATATTATATGCCATACTATCACAACCTTCCAACCGCTTCGGCGGCGGGTATATCTGATGTCATCATATCAATATCTTCCAGCACCGTCACCAGTTCACTGGCCGCCTGCTCCAGTATTTTGCTGGTAATATTTAATCTATCTACAGAGTCATTATTTAATTTATATTGGATACCATCACTACCAATACCAAATCCTTGTATAAGGCAGGTAGCATCGGCCACATGGACAATATCAATTGTTTCTGATTGTACTGCCGCTTTTTCAGGCTGATGATGCCATCTTATCGTTTCCACTATAGCCGGAGGGAAATTCCATCGCTCAGCAGTCATACCACCGACTTCGGCGTGATCTACTCCAATCACCCGCTTCTCCGCCTCTTCAAACGGAATTTTTTCATTTATTACAATGGCCTGAATATCATCAAAAGATTCCGAAACAAATTCACCCAATATCATTTTACCAATATCGTGAAGTAATCCGGCGGTGAAGATAATACCGGCATCCCTTATTTTGAGTTGTTCACAAAGAATATCCGACATTTGCGCAACGGCAACCGAGTGTCGCCAAAGAGCTTCACCAGACAATTCATATCCGCTAACTGGTCGATTAAGATTAGAATAAATCAATGATGATACCGACATCTGATATACCCATTTTGTCCCAAGTCGGAAAAATGCTTCGGAGAGGGAGTCAACTGTGCGTGATTGCCCCAGATAAACAGAATTGGCCGCTTTTAATAAATTTGCCGTTAAGGCGGGGTCATATTGAATAACGCGACCGATCTCAGAGGCAGATATTTCGGCATCATTTAATAGTCCCATCAACTTACTTGCCATCGTCGGCAGAGTTGGGAATGATGAAATTTTTTCAATTATCTTATCTTCAATACTCATAATTCACTTTCCCCCTCACGCGTCTTAATAGTAGTATAACCGGTATCAATTTCAAGTCGAAGAGTCCTGGAATAGTTACCGCCCACATCTTCAGCCTTAATTAGAATATTGTTTTTCCAGAGGAGTTTTCTTAAGACAAGATAATTTCTTTCACCTATATTAAAGACCTTATTTTGGTCCATTAGCTGGGAACCGCCAGCCGCTTTAACTATCAGCCGGTCTTTTGCGCCGCCAAGTTCCAAGACTTTCGTTAACAACAAAGGCACTCCGGTATCGGCAAACATTCCCGGTTTTGCCTTGGCCTTTTCAGGAGCAATCTTTGACAGGGGCAACATATAATGTACCATACCACCGACTTTAGCAACCGGGTCATACACCGTAAGTCCGATACACGAACCTAGCGAGTATGTAATTAAAACATCGCCTGGCGTTTTTGATACCTGTAGATCTGAGATGCCCAATACTTTAAGCGACATTATTTCATATCCTTTTATAAACAGACGGTTTGATGCACTTGAATCCATCAGAGAAGGCTGTGATAGATTCGGCGTGTCCGACAAATAAATAACCGCCCGGCCTGATTAATTTTTTGAATTCCGCAACCAATCTGGCGCGAAGAGTTCGATCAAAATAAATCATAACATTTCTACAAAAAATCATATCTACCTGATTTTTTATTGCATATGGAGTTACCGATAGATTCATCTGGCGAAATAACAACAGATTTTTTAGCATCGGTTTTACCCTATATATATAATCGCCATTAATTTTTATTCTCTCAAAATAGTGACTTCTCAGATGATCCGGAATAGAAGTGACTTTATCTTCGGAATACTCTCCGACCATAGCCGTTTTTAATACTGATGGTGCGATATCGGTGGCCAGTATTTTAGCGTTGACGTGCTCGCGTCCAATCGATTCCAAAGTTTCAATACCCAATGTATATGGTTCCTCACCGGTCGAACTGGCTGCACACCAGATTCTCAATTTCCGTAAACCGTCTTTTACCCAATCCTTAATTATTGTTTGCATCAAATCAAAATGAGAATCTTCGCGGTAAAAATGGGTCGTGTTGGTTGAGATCGCATCAAGCATATATTCCAATTCGACTCCGGCTGTCTCGCCCAGAACGTACTCTATGTAACCGTCATAAGTAGTGATATTGAGGCGGCGCATTCGCTTGGCTATTCTGGCCCGAACCAGGGCCTGCTTGTTTTCACCAAGAGAAATACCGCTCCTGTCATAAACTACTTGCCTGATTTTATTAAAAGTCGAATTGGTCAATTCCTGATTCGATTCATAATATTCACAATGCTGATTGTCCATATTGCCCATATTGACCCTATAATCCTTTTACTATGATGTACATGCCGCCAAAAACTTTCCAAGCTTGTTTTGAATATCTTTTGGATTAAAAGGTTTAACCAGATAATCATTGGAGCCGGCTTTCACTGCCTCGAGAACCCGTTCTTTTTCTGCTTCTGTCGTGCACATAACAATCGGCACCTTACTGCCACCGGCTCGAATTTGTTTAACTGCATCGAGCCCATTCATCATGGGCATATTCCAATCCATTAAAACCAAGCCGATATCATCATTTTCGCTAACTTTTGTTACTGCTTCCTGGCCATTAACAGCTTCGAGGATATCATTAACTTTGAGTTTTTTCAAGACACCGGTGATGATTTTGCGCATTATCTGCGAATCATCCACTATAAGCACTTTCATGCAAAGCCTCCTCTTTTTCATTCACAGTAGGTCTGAAACTAATAAGAATCTCAAATGCCCCTTTATCACTTTTAAAAGGAATCGTTAAATATGAAACGGTTGGGGATGTCAGTTTATGCATACCACCTCTAAACACAGTCGGCAAAGAAATAGAAATCTTATGCCCCTGAATCTTGGACTTGGCATTTCCGGCAATAATATTTACCAGTTCACCAACTCCATCAACAACCGACGAATCGATTTCCGTAAAAGTTGCCCCGACCAATCCGCCAACAATGGCCTTTGCCGTTTCAGCCGGAAACTTTATTGCAATGTTACCCTGAGCGGTACCTGACAAACCAATGATGCCTATTAAATTATCTGACAGGCCATCGTCCTTGGTTGGAAAAGGTTTCCCATGGCTAACCTTACAATCCATCATACTATAAAAGGTTTCCTGAACCGACTGAATAAATGGATTGATGTATTCTACTTTCATGCGTCACTCCTAATCTTCTTTTAAGTCGGATGACAAGGCAATCTCGCCGGTGACCGGATCAATTCCGGCCACAATTGGTCCGGCTAGAGTATTTTCAATAATATATTGTGAATCAAACACTCTTAGCACCACACCGGGATGAACCATATCATAAATTACAATTCTCGCATTTTTATTGGAATATATCTCCTTGCGAACTTCTTTATTTTCCTTTTCCAAACTCTCGACACCATCTTCGGTTTCAAAAATCTTAAACTCCAGTTCGGTCAGTTTTTCCTTCTGATCAGCCTTCAAATAGTTTTTCATATTGCTTAGTTTTTTATGAACCGGTTTTAGCTTTACGAGAGCACCTTTGAGTTTTTTAATATTTTCATCGTTTGATTTCAATTTATTTTGCAGTTGGAAATCAATACCGGCAATCAACAGGGTGTTGGCATTTCCTTTAGAACCGGCCTCGCCGACATAAATTCCCTTACCTGCCATAATCTCCCCGCCCAAAACACGACCCTTTTTACAGCAGACTTTAGTTTTACTTTTAATTTGAGACTGAAATATTTCACTATTGGCTATAACATCCTCACCCGCTTCAATAGAAGCATTCATAATATATTTGGCCAGAATACTGCCGCCAACGACAATATTCTTTGCTAAATTTTCATTAATTCCTTCTTTAACCACCAGATTGCCCCCGCATTTAATATCGCAGGCATAGATTAAACCTCTAACCTCGACATCCCCGGAAACATCGATACAGAATTCGGAGTCGATATCGCCATCTATAATCACGCTGCCTTTATGCTCAATATTTCCACTTTCGACACCAACCCCATCTTTAACAAACATGGTTTCATCGACATCAACAATATGCCCCCTCTTAACCACGCGGCCGGCTACTTTTGAAATAAACGCACAGGCTTTTTCATCCCATAAGACATTAGAGCCGCCCTGCAATAAAACTTTTTTTGGTTTGGAAACAGAGATTGTTTTACCAAAAACGTCCCTGCCGTCTTTGCCTTGTTTATCATAGATGACTTTTGCCAAAAGAACATCTTTTTCAACATTAGGATTGCCCAGTTGGCGATGAAAATCAATTCGTTTTGTTTCCGGATCGACATAATATCCTTCGTTGAAATAGTCACCACTCCACTCGATCTTACCATGCACCGGCATAATTGGCGGCACACCTTTGACCAAAGCATAATCGACAATATCTTTTCCCTTACTTTGGGCCTCATTCAGCACTTTTAAGAATAGTTCAACGTCAGGTTTTATTTTTACCTTCATTTCATCAAGTCTGCCTAAAGCCTGTTGAGCAAATTCTTCGGCATTATCATTAACAGACGGACATGAAAGAAATACCGATAAATTATCCTCGGTAATCTTTAATTCAAAGATCGCACCAATTTTCGGATCGTTCTGAGTTTTTGTATCTTCCATTATTTCAGTCCTGTCCGTTGATATAGCAACCCCAACAATATATCAACCGCAATACTCTCTCCCGATAGACAAATCATCAGGGAGAGATGCTTTATTGTAATCATCGGACAATTAATCTGCCCAATGAGATTATTTCCAACACTTAGGCCGGTTCGAGAACTTCTTCTTCCATAACCGCTTGAGTACTGCTTTTACCTTCACAACCCTTGATTATATTCACATCACGAGCAGTCAATACTTCATCGATATCAAGTAGTATCTTGACCTCATTTTTAACTTTGCCAATACCGAGAATAAATTTGGTATCGACGTCGGTTCCAAAAGCAGGTGCATCTTCAATTTCATCTGCTTGAATATCAAGAACCTCTGAAACAGCATCAACAACAGCTCCCATCATAACCGATTCACCTTCAAGATTGGCCTCGACGACAATAATGCAGGTTTCCTCGGTATCCTCAGTAACACCCATGCCGAATTTGTTTCTTAGATCCAAAACCGGAATAACTTTGCCGCGCAGATTTATCACGCCCCGGATATACTCCGGAGTCCTC
>DAOUVS010000357.1 GCA_030667525.1 Candidatus Zixiibacteriota bacterium
CACCGGAACCTATGTATATCGGATTTGATGTTTATCATATAGAAAATGGGCGTAATGTCGACTCCCTTTTGGATGTTTTAAATGATAGGACAGATGTCTATTACGCATATTTATCATATCATGACAGCGTTGGATCTATTTTTAAGCTGAATGATCAATTTAATATTAGGTATATTGAATCTGTTTCGCAGGAGGTTATTGACAGTATTGAAAATTTTTATTCAGTAGAGTTGATATGGGGCCCTTGTGAACATACAGGTTTGCGGGGTATGAGGGTTACACCAAATTCACCGGGTACCTGTCTGGAAATAGCCAATGCCTTTTTTGAATCTGGCTTAGTCTATTACTCACACCCTGATTTTGCTAATTTAGAATTTTATGGGATTACGTCGGATGATTCATTACCGGACGATCCATTATTTGAATATCAATATAATCTTTATAATGAGGGGCAGACCGGCGGAACGCCTGGTATTGATATTGGAATGAAAAAAGCATGGGCTATTTCAACCGGTTTAGGGCAGCGTGTTGCCATTATTGATGACGGATTTATTCGGGTTCATGAAGATATCGACATGGATCTTGTTGATTGGGTTAGTGGACGTGATTTCATTGGGGTCTCTGTTAAGACACCCATTCCTGATAATGACCCACGTCCCGGTGATTTCTCGTCACATGGAGTTGCATGTCAGGGCATTATTTCTGCAAAGCTTAACAATGGCATAGGTATTTCCGGTATTGCCCCGGATTGCACGATAATTCCGATTAAGATCGGAGATGACGGAGGATTTTTCCCGGGAGAAAGAGTGGGTGGTCCGTTGATAATCGCAAATGCGATTAAGTATGCCGCCGATCGTCAGGCCTATATTCTTAGTTGTTCATGGGGTTGGCCGCCGCAAATCTATTATCAGGAGATTGTAGATGCAATAGATTATGCCTCTTCATATTGGAATAGAATATGTGTCTTTTCTGCAGGAAATAGTGGTAGCAGTCAAATTCCCAGTGAGAGACAAGTGTGCTTTCCAGCTAATTTGCCAACAACTATCGCCGTCGGTGCAATAAAAAAGGATGGCGCCCGCTGGCTTTATAGTAGTTATGGCTCTAACCTTGATGTTGTGGCACCTTCTGGATATTGTGCTTTTGACGCCGGGGATGTTTACACTCTTGACCAACTCGGTGATTTGGGATATAATCCGGAATTTGTATCCTGCATGAACACCACGACCGATTATCTTTGCAGTTTTGGTGGTACATCGGCGGCTTGTCCGCAGGTTGCGGCAATTGTCGCTCTACTAAAGAGCCGCGGTGGTGGAAGAACAATCGGGATTGATGTGGTTCGAGAAATAATTACCAATTCAGCAGTTGACGGAATCGGTGATCAATATGATACTCCCGGCTTTGATAATTATTATGGTCATGGTCTTGTTAATGCCACTCGGGCATTATTGGCGGTTTCGCGTGGTGATGCGAATAATGATGGAGCAATCAATGTTCTTGATGTGTTATATATAATTGAATATAAATATGAGGGCGGTCAGGCACCGTTCCCTGATGTCGCTATCGCCGATGCCGATTGCAGCGGTGTTGTTAATATTTCGGATATAATTTATCTTATAAACTATATTTATAAAGGCGGTTCGCGCCCGCCGTTGTGTTATAAGTATTAG
>DAOUVS010000239.1 GCA_030667525.1 Candidatus Zixiibacteriota bacterium
ATATTTGATTCGATTTCAGAATTAGCAGTTGGGAACCATTATCTCAATATTATCGATTCAACTCTGTTTTCTGATTCGGTGATGTTTTCTATCGCTTCTGATTTTGAGATAACATCAAAAATTCCTGCCGGTGATGCCCCGCTAACGCCCGGTAATATGGTGCAGATCGAATGGTCAACACCGACCAATGTTGATGGTTATATATATTCATCTGCAAAAACCGCTGATATTTACAGCGAAGACGGCTATTCAGCTTTTGTCACAACCGGCGTCACTTCGGCGACATTTAATTCCGATGCTTTCGCGCTGCCATCGGGTGAGCTTGATACCGGCTGGTATTATATTTATGTCTATGGTTACAAAAATTCACCGGTACCCGGTACCGATGTCCCAACAACTATTCCGGCTGGTCTGGCAAACTCGATTTCCAAACTCGACTTCACCGGGAAATTTGGATCATTGGTGATTACCGAGCGCGACTCCATCCACGCTGCAACTCAGTAACACCGTTACGTTGTAAAATATTCTTTTTGCCTCAATCCATTTAAATCGTTTTATTTATCTTCATGAATAACAAATCACATAAAGAGTTAATAGAAACGCTGTCGAAACTTGCCACCGAGCAGGTCAACCCGGATACAATCGACATTGATGAACTCTCGCCTCTTGAGATTATCACCAAAATAAACGCCGAAGATAAAAAAGTCGCGCTGGTCGTCGAAAAAGCTCTACCACAGATTGCCGAAGCGGCTGAGACGGCAGCAAGCTGCCTTAAGAACAACGGACGGATCATCTATATCGGTGCCGGGACCTCGGGACGATTGGGGGTAATCGATGCCGCCGAATGCCCGCCAACTTTTGGTACAGATCCAAATCAAGTAATCGGAATAATATCGGGCGGGTATGATACTTTGATACTTTCCAAAGAGGGAGTTGAGGATAATACAGCGCAAGCAGTCGAGGATTTAAGAAATATCGACTTAAACAAAAATGATTTTTTAATCGGGATCGCCGCCTCGGTGCGCACACCGTACACTCAGGCTGGATTGGAGTATGCTAATTCGATAAACTGTAAAACTGCTTTTATCGTCTGTAATAGTGCCAATAATCTCAAAATAAAACCTGATATATTAATCGAACTGCCGGTCGGCCCGGAAGTCATTACCGGTTCGACCCGCATGAAATCAGGCACCGCCCAAAAAATGACCCTTAATATGATAACCACCACCGCGATGGTGCTGATTGGTAAAACCTATGGCAACCTGATGGTCGATCTTCAGGCTCGTTCGGAAAAACTGGTCGCCCGCTCCCGAAAGATGTTAATGGAATTTCTCGATATAGATTATGATACTGCCGATGCTTTATTAAAATCATCCGACGGCTCAGTCAAAACAGCAATTGTGATGAAAAAACTGTCAATTAACAAAACCGAAGCTGATCAAAAACTCAAAGATGCCAATGGGTATTTGAAGAGAGTGATAAATGTGTAGTTGGCCGAAGATTGTCAGAAGGCACTAGAGTCATGAAATTCGTATATTTTGCCATAATTGTTATTTCATCATTTATTATCAGTATTATGAGATATAACGCTATTAAAGATAAACCTGATAAGGCACTAAGACCAAAAACTCAGGCTATTGCATGGTTTTGCATAGCTCTGATAATTTGGAATTTAATTATTTATTTACTTTATTATTTGGATATTTATTCACCATAATTTGTCGTGGTTGCCCACCATTTATGGCAGTTAAAGTAGGTCGAAATCCATCAATATTAGTTTTGGGATAAATGGAAGAGAAATAAAAGGAAAAATAATGAGAGATTTACATAAACATGTTTTAACAACGTTTCTTTTTCTGACCATATTTTTTTCACCTTGTATTGGACAGGATAAAACTCCTGACTTTAAAATAAGTGAAGACTTGGTTGCTAACAAAGTCACCGATAGCATCTTATTAATAACCCATTATTTCCCTTGGAGTGCCAACTCTCTTTTGGTAATACTGCCCAACAACAACGCGGTATTGATAGATACGCCGAACAAAAACTCAAACAAGCCGACGGCTTTTTGAAAAGGGTGATTTGAAATATATTTTTATAGTTTGGAGAAAAATGTGAAAAATAATAAATGTAGATACTGCATGGGTTTCGTCCCACTTCTATTAATTATTTTATGCATGCTAAATGTTGCATGCGCTTTTTTCCCTCGAAATAAATCAACATTTAGCGATGTTTTGTATGATAAAAGCAAATATATTACTTTTAAAATTGAAAAAATTGACAATGATCCTGCTATAAAAGATGATGAAATTGCAATGATAATAAAGAATATTTCCAATGAAGTGATTAGTATTCATAGTCCCAAATACTTTGGTTGGACTATTTACCCCTTTATGACAAACTCTCAAGGTGAATCCTTGCAAATTAACACTAGAATAAGTGTAACTTGCAAAGGCGAAACTATTAGACTAAAGCCTTTGGATATTTATAGGGAAAAGTTTATTTGGCCCATAAATAAATTTTTTAATTATTCAAAAAGAGGCATTTATTATTTAAAAATTGAGTATTATGGAAAGGTTCTCAATGCTGAAGGTGAAATTATTTCAAATGACAATCCATTAACAAGTAATATATTAGAATATAGGATTGAATAATTAATTTTTCATTGGGCAAGAGTAGGTCGAAATCCCGAATGGTTTCGACATCTTCTATTCACCATATTCGCCCTCAAATTTTATCGGTTCACGCACTCCCCAATCATCTGTAAAGTCTGGTAGCCCACCGCTTACGGTGGGTTTCTTATTGCAAGAGTATAGCCATTAAGAAACCAACCCACAGCAAGCTGTGGGGCACCCAATCCTGTGTCAGTAATAGTAGGTCGGGTTCCGAATGAAGTAGAACGGAATGAGAAACCCGACAATACAATTCAAATAACGTCGGGTTTTTCGCTTATCGCCATATGCGATTTCGCTCAGAACCCGACCTACTCCAGAAATCCCGCAAATAATCACCCAATCCGCTCTTTTATTGAACAAAAACTAATTTTAATAGCAAAAAAGCCGATTAATTCGTATTACCACGAAGATTCCGCTTGACGAATTAAGATAATCTACTATCTTCGGCGGTCTTCCCTGTCTCTTTAATTATTGAAATTATTAGGATTGTAGGAAAAGAGTAGAACGATAACGTATTGAAGTATTGAAAGAAAAAGAAAGAATTTTAAAAGAAGAATATTATGGATCAGGCATTTATACGAAAGATTAGAAATATAGGCATCGTTGCTCATATTGACGCCGGCAAAACAACCACCACCGAAAGAATCCTGTTTTTCACCGGGATGATTCGCAAACTCGGCGAAGTACACAACGGTCAGGCGGTGATGGATTTTATGAAACAGGAGCAGGAGCGCGGTATCACGGTCTCATCGGCCGCTATCACCACCGAATGGAACAATCATCAGATAAATATTATTGATACCCCCGGCCATATCGATTTCACATTAGAAGTCGAACGGTCGCTTCGTGTTCTCGATGGTATCGCGATGGTTTTCTGCGCTGTCGGCGGTGTCGAACCGCAGAGCGAAACAGTCTGGCATCAGGCCGACCGCTATAAGGTCCCGCGGATTGCATTCATAAATAAAATGGATCGACCCGGAGCTGATATGTTTCAAACCATCAATATGATGAACGATATGCTTGGCGCCAACGCATTGGCGTTCCAGATGCCGATTGGAAGCGAAGAAAATTTCGAAGGTATTATCGATCTGGTCACAATGAAAGCGACCTATTATGATAAACTCTTGCGGGTCGAAAAAGATATCCCCAAAGAGCTTCTTCCCAAAGCCAAAGAACTGCACGAGAGTATCATCTCGACACTGGCCGATTATGATGATACTTTGATGGAAAAATATCTCAACGAGCAGGAAGTTACAACAGAGGATATTATAAATGCTGCCCGTACGGCGGTGCTTGGAATTTTTATCACGCCGGTTTTTTGCGGAGCAGCATTCAAAAACAAAGGTGTCCAGCTTCTCCTTGATGCCGTTGTGAATTATCTGCCGTCACCGATTGATCGCGGTGTGATCAGTGGACTCGATGTTAATGATCCCGAGGTTACTCTCACCCGCCGCCCGTCAACCAATCCCCCGTTTTCGGCACTTGCTTTTAAAATAATAAACGACCCTTATGTTGGTCAGCAGACATTTATCCGGGTTTATTCCGGTGAACTTAAGGCCGGAAGTTATGTCTATAATTCAACCCAGGATAAACGGGAGCGAGTCGGACGAATCATGCGTATCCACGCCGGCGACCGTCAGGAACTAACTGAGATCAAAGCCGGCGATATTGCGGCGATTATCGGAGTGAAATCGACCGTCACCGGGGATACATTATGTTCCGAGGATGACCCGATCCTGCTGGAAAATATCCATTATCCCGAAACCGTGATCGATTTGCGCGTTGAACTCGAGGACAAAAAAACTCGTGACAAACTCGGGATGGCGCTG
>DAOUVS010000053.1 GCA_030667525.1 Candidatus Zixiibacteriota bacterium
GCATCATTACAAATTTCTTCTTTGCACCCAGCGCCATTTTTATCCCGATTTCTTTGGTTCTTTCCTCAAGCACAACATTCATAATATTCGAGACACCGATACCACCGGTAATCAGCGTTGCCACCCCTATACCAACCAGGAAAATTCGAAAGGCCATAAAGAAATTAGTTATAAATACTATTCCTTCGGTAGTATCCCATATACTCAGAGCCTCAGTGTCGCTGGGGTCGAAATTGTATTTGGCGGCCATCATATCATAAATATCCTGTTTGGTTGTTGCCATAGAGATGCCCTCACGAGACTGCGCAACCACGTTATTTGGATAGATACGGGAGTACATCCCCCGGAAAGTCGTCAACGGAATGATAGCTTTCCAATAATCACGACCGCTATAGGAACCATCCTGTTGTTTTGGTTTTAGGACGCCGATCACTCGGAAAGGCATGCTGTTAATCAGAACATACTCCCCGATAGCATCCTCTTCGCCAAACAGCTCGTCTTTTAATCTGTCCCCGATAAAAACAACCCGCCTCTTCTGAAGCATGTCCAGATCATTTATAAATCGTCCACCTATCTGGGGAATCATATTACGCATCGGTCCAAACTCCGGCCAAATCCCACAAACCTGCTGAACCGATTTCTTCCTGTTATATTCAATAGGAACTGACCTTCGGGTGTATTCCGGCGAAATTCGTCCTATTGATTCTATTCTCGCTTTCATCATTGACACATCATCTTCGGTTATACGAATATCGCGTCCGCGCGGAAGACCTTTCCATGGTTTCGAGGTTGTTCCCGACCAGATAATAGATATATTTTCACCCATCCCTTTTTGTGATTTGATCTGAGCTTTTTGAATTCCTTTGCCAAAAGCAAAAAGCAGAATAATGGCCAAAGTTCCCCAGAGGATTCCGCCCATCGTCATGAAAGTCCGTAGTTTTTGGCGGCGAAGATCCCGGAAAAACTGTTTTAATGATAGAAAAGGTATCATTGTTTATTCAATCTCTTTTGGCGGACGCTCAACAATTAATTCACCTTCTTCAAGCCCGGTGGCAATTTCAATATTGATTCCATCAGAAAGACCGGTTGTAACATCTCTGGTTTCAATATTACCGGCCGTATCCTGAACCTCAACGGTGATAACCGAATCGGACATACTGACCAGCCGTTCGGGGACAAGAATAATATCAGTTTTTTTGGTAATAATAATATCGGCGTTGGCGCTATATCCGGCTCGTAGGAAGGAGTCACCAATGTCATGTAAACTGATTTCAATATCAAAAAGGGTTGAACCTTCGTCCTTGTGAGCCTTTGGAGATACCCGTTCCAGTTTGCCATTGATAATTATCTTGGGAATTGCGCCAACCTTGATTTCCACCGGCATTCCAATAGTTAGTTTGCCGACGTCGATTTCATCAACCGTCCCCTTAAAAATCAAATCCTCCATATAAGCGAGAGACATCAGGTCGGTTCCGGCCTGATACGATGTCAGCGGCACCACCGGATTGCCCTCTTCCACTAATCGCGAAAGAACCATACCGGTAATAGGCGATTTGATTGTGTTATCAACTTTTAATTCGTCATTCTCGGTCTGACCTGATTGAATTAAATTTAGTTTTTCTTTGGATAGCTTAAGTCTGAGATTGGCTTCATCATAAGCTGATTGTTTGGAATCAAATTCCTGACGAGAAATTAGTTCTTTGTCCAATAATGATTGCGAGCGATCAAACTCCCGTTTGGTATTGTCAAAAGCAACCTGATAGATCTCAACCTGCCGTTTGGCCTCAGCAAACTCTATCGGCGTCGGGTCGGGGTCAACATCAATTAATGGATCGCCGACTTTTACCTGATCACCGATTTCGACATATATTTTTCTGACCGTCCCGGAAATTTTTGATTTGACCGAAATTTCTTTTCTTGGGTCAATTCGTCCGACCGCGAGAGCCTTATCAACGATTTCTCCCTTTTCGACTGTTATCGTTTTCAGGACATCTTCTCCATTGCCCGATCCGCTCAGGGCAAAATAGAGAACGGCCGCAATCATTAAAGTCGGAATTGTTACAAATAGAATTTTTTTGATCATTTTAATTACTCTTTTATAGTTAATGCCTTATTTCCTCGTCATACTGAAATAGACGTTTTCCAAAATCAAAAGTTTCATCTGATAAAAATTATCTATGCTTTGACAATTGCTATTTGTCAGTATATTATTAAACCAATTGGATTTATATGAATTATTGAAAATGAATATATTTAACAAAAGGAACAATTCGGCTCATTATATTATAGTAATTCTGGTTTTATTTTCTTTTGTATCCTGTGGAGATACAGATAATAATTCATCGGAGAAGACAAATAATGGTAACAAAAACAGTGATAGTCTGGTTATAGAAATAGCTGGTTTTACCGGGAAATCGGTCTTTGATGTAACTTTAGAAAAATATCATGTTGATTTTGTGGAGAGTTCGATGGGGGTTTTTGTCAAAGCGATTGATTCGATAGAATCGACAAGAAATTTCGCCTGGATATTTTCTGTTAATGATTCGTTTGTTCCGGTTGCTTCAAATGATTATATTACCAATGATACTGATGTTATAAAGTGGCATTACAAAAAGTTCTAAACCTAAATCTTTAGTTAAAGGGAGGTTCGTATGCCTGGCAATTATGACATAGACAAAATAATCGAGGGGAAAAAACTGTTTCTGATTTCCGGCCCATGCGCTATTGAATCGGAAAAGGTCTGTTTTACTGTCGCCGAAAAACTTCGCAAATTATCTGATAAATATGATATTCCGGTCATTTTTAAATCATCGTATGCCAAAGCCAACCGTTTATCAGGGGAATCATTTGCGGGACATGGAATCGGTTTTGGCTTAGAAATCCTGCAAAAAGTCAAAGACGAATTTGATTTCCCGATTTTAACCGATATTCATGAAACCTCCGAGGCAATACGAACCGCCGAGGTTGCCGATATTATCCAGATCCCTGCTTTTTTATGCCGCCAAACCGAACTTGTTAGAGAAGCAGCCTCAACCGGAAAATGGGTCAATATCAAAAAAGGGCAGTTTCTTTCTCCCGATGATATGGATAAAGTCGCCGCCAAAGCTCGTTCCGGCAAAGTTATGTTAACCGAACGAGGTTCATCGTTTGGTTATCATAATCTGGTGGTTGATTTTCGGTCATTGATAATTATGAAAAACTTTGGCTTCCCGATTGTTTTTGATGCGACCCATTCGCTTCAGCTACCGGGCGGTGGCGGGAATTTCTCATCGGGTCAGCCGCAATTTGTAACACCTTTTGCCAAAGCAGCGGTTGCCATCGGAGTCAACGGGCTTTTTGTCGAAACACACCCTGATCCATTATCGGCGCTGAGTGATGCTGCGGCAATGCTGCCATTAGAGGATATGGAAACCTTAATAGTCGAGGTCAAAAGAGTGTCTGAGGCTAATCAATAATATATTTTGAAGGATAATCTGTGAGTAAGAAACATATCAACTTTGACGAATTGGCCGAAAGATTCAAAACGATAAAACTGCTGGCGCTTGATGTCGATGGTGTCTTGACCGACGACCATATCTTTTTTGGACCGGACGGGTTCGAGATGAAAAAATTTCATATTTCCGACGGTTTTTACATTGTTCTCGCCCAGCGCACCGGATTAAAGATTGCTGTTGTCTCGGGTCGGTATTCGGCGGCCACCACGACCCGAATGAAAGATTTGAAGGTAAAATATATCCTGCAGGAGATGCGGGAAAAATGCGAACAGATTCAACCGCTTCTTGAAGAGTTAAAGTTGGAGCATTCGCAGGTCGCTTTTGTCGGCAATGAGATTCTTGATATTAAACTGGCCAAAAAAGTCGGTTTGTCAATAGCAGTGGCCGATGCTGCCGAGGAACTAAAAGATGTGGTCGATTTTGTGACCGAAGCAAAAGGTGGCTTTGGAGCGGTCAGAGAAATATTGAAAGCATATTTTAAGGGCAATAAACTTGACCCGATGTCGGTTTTAACATAAGTTAAAAGATGATTCTCAAAAACGGAAAAGAAGTCTTTCAAAAAGAAGCCGAGGCGATTGCCCGTCTGGCCGATAGGCTCGATGAAAATTTCACATCGGCCGTCAAGCTGATTCTTGACTGTTCCGGCCGTATTATAGTTACCGGGATGGGCAAATCTGGTCTGGTCGGCAAAAAAGTAGCAGCGACATTTTCCTCAACCGGAACAGCCTCGTTTTTTCTCCACGCTGCCGAAGGTGTTCATGGTGATCTCGGCCTGGTGCAAAAAGATGATATTGTTATCGCGATTTCAAAATCCGGCGCAACCGATGAACTGTATCAAATCCTGCCGACCATAAAAAGACTCGGCGTAAAAATAATTTTGATGACCGCTCAGGTTGATTCGCCATTGGCCGGCAATTGCGATATTGTTCTCGATTGTTCGGTCGAATCGGAAGCCGGGTCCGACAATCTGATTCCGACCTCATCATCAACAGCGGCGATGGTTATGGGCGATGCTCTCGCGGTTGCTTTGCTCAAAGAGCGGAATTTTTCACCGGAAGATTTTGCTCATTTGCATCCGGGCGGATCACTCGGCCGCAGACTTTTAAAAAGAGTTGAAGATATGATGCATACCAATTCCGAAATTCCGTTTGTCAAAGCGGATACCACAATGAAAGATACAATCATTGAGATGACCGGCAAAAGACTTGGGGCGGTGCTGGTAATTGACGATAATGGTTTACTGGCCGGAATTTTTACCGATGGTGACCTGCGCCGGCTGGCTCAAAAAGATAACAATTTTTTTAATATTCGAACCGACGAAGCAATGAATAAAAACCCGCAAACAATTGAACCTGATGCTATTCTTGATAAAGCTCTGGCGGTTATGGAAAAATACTCTATTACGGTTATCCCGGTGGTAGCTAAAGATCGTCGGCCGGTTGGTATTCTCCATCTGCATGATATATTAAAATCGAAACTGGTATAAATCCCGGTGGCAAAATTCAGGCAAAAATTAAAGAATCATCTTGTCTATGGTTTTATAAAATTTATCGTTTTTGTTTTTAACATCCTGCCAAGAAACATCTGTCTTTTTTTTGGGTCGATTCTCGGGTTTCTGATTTATAAACTGTTTGAAAAAGAACGAGCCAAATCAGACAAACATCTTCAGATCGCATTTGGCGATAAACTCTCAGAAAAAGAACGTGATGAAATTATTCGAACAATGTTTTCTAATATTTTCTTGAATTTTATCGATGTCATCAGATTACCCAAATACTATAAATCCCAACTGCGGCCATTGATTGATGTCGAAGGTATCGAAAATTTCGACAAGGTTTACAAACGCGGCAAAGGTGTGATATCAGTTACCGGACATATCGGTAATTTTGAGCTTTTGGGAGCATTTTCTGCCGGTGAGGGTTATAAAACGGCCGCCATCGGTCGCGAACTTTATGATAAAAGATTAAATAAGATGCTGGTGACTAACAGAGAAAGTATGGGACTTATCAATGTTGACACCAATGATTCACCGCGCAAATTGTTAAAACTGATAAAAGAGGGATACGTGATCGGCGTTCTGATCGATACCGATTCCCATAGGGTGCGCAGTGAGATGATCCCGGCTTTTGGCCGGCTTTCAAACACCCCGGTGGGACAGTCGATTATCGGACTCAAAACCGGGGCAGGATTTGTTCCGACCGCTTGTGTTCGTAATGGAAATAGATATAAAGTTATTCTTAAGCCGGAAGTGACCATAAATCGTACCGATAATTTTGAAACCGATGTGTATAATATTACAAAGAAATGTACCGAAGTACTGGAAGAGATAGTGACCGAACATAAAGATCAGTGGATATGGATGCATAACCGCTTGCACACCAAACCGGAAGATAAAAAAGAATGAAAATAAATAGCAATTTATCAGAAGCCAAAACAGGCTCTTTAAATGTCATTCCCGATACTTATAATGTCATTCCAGATACTTATAACGTCATTCCCAATACTTTTAACGCCATTCCCGCGAAAGCGGGAATCCATGTTTCCAAAATTGCCACACCCCGACTCACGCCGGGGTTCGCAATGACGAATTTGGCACCACTGAATAAATTAAAGGTTTTGTTTTGTAGGGCAGGCCAATTGTTTCTGTTATTATTAACCTTGTTATTTCTCTCATGCGCCGAAACATCTGAAGATAGAATGGCCGATAATCCAGGCGACAGCACTGAAGTAGCTATTATCCGGCCCGATCAGGAAATCCGCGATGCCCGTATTTCATTGTATGATGGTGCCCACAAAACAACCGATCTGTTTGCCGATTATATTGAAAAGTTTGAACGTATTGATTCAACTCAGGCGAAAAAACTTGATGTTTATTTTTACGACGATGAAGGCAACCAGATATCAAACCTGACCGCCGATAGTGGCATAGTGCGGGAGCAGGTTAATTTTATGGAAGTGTTCGGTAATGTTATTGTCACCACCGAGGACAGCGCGGTGCTTTATACTGAGCAACTTCGTCATAATACAGCCAATGATATGATCGAATCAGATGTCTTCGTGCGGATAATTCAAAAGGGCGATACAATTCAGGGTTACGGATTTGAATCCGACCGCCGCTTAAGAAATATCAAGATCAAAAAACAAGTTTCAGGTACCTTGCAAGGCACCGAAGAGGTGATTGAGTAAGGGATTATTGCTACTTGGTATAATTTTTAAATAATGCATGCGGTATTCTAATCCTTACTTTCATAAGCACTGTTACTATACAATGATGGGTGTGAAGTATCAATCAATTGGTTTTTATCAAGATTTCTAAAGACACCAAATTCTTCAATATATTCCCTAAATTCATCATTTGCTGAATAAATGCGGTGATAGAAAATATATTTCAATTCCGCATGGGATAGCATCGCAATAACAATATTAGCATAAAATTGCTTCTGGTCATCCGCAATTTTTTGTTGTGAAATGAGACGGAATATACTAAATAATATTCGCGTATAACTAACAATTGAAGGATCACTTTTATGAAATTCCTTTGAAAATGATTCTCTGATTAGGTCAGATTCCTTGAATTCCGGGTACTTATTCCTTGTAGCAGGATAATATTTTTTGACACTTCTCAAATGTTCATCAAAACATTTTCTGCCTTCTATTGCAAATTCCCCACGACCGACTTTGAGTTGTTGAACAAAATTATTTATAAGTGATATCAACTGGAAAAATTTATTGTCGAAATTTTGTAACTCCATTTGATTTTTTTGACCTTCAAGCTGCTCTTTTTGCCCAGCAATTTCCACCCTTGTCTGCTTCAATTCTTTCCTTTGCAAAGATAATTCTTCTTTTTGAAGTAATATCGCAATTATTAATCCGATAAATGCAAGCGCTGAGAATAATGAGTTGGATGCGCCAAACATGTCGCCAAAGATACCACTATCTGCCCAATTGTAATTAGCATATACTATTGGAAGAATAAGATTGGCAGTCCATACGATTATTACAAATCCGGTGATTACAATTATGGTATTTTTATATCTAAATTTATTATCGTTTGTTTCTTCATTCATGATACTGTTCCCATTAAAACTTATGATTTAATAAATTAAATTTATCAATAAAACTCTCTAAGGCTCTCTTTGTTTCTTCCATGACATTCAATGCATCACTGAACATGCTTATCTTTATTTTATCTTCAATGTGATCTTTTAGCTTAATAATATGAAGCATTTTAAAGGAGGCATTTCTCAGATTCTCCCTAATTTCTAGAGGAAAATACACAGCATGTGATTTCACAAACGCATGAGCATTTTGAATATCTTCTATGATTTTCTCGTCAAAATCACCATTGTCGTACACTATTGCATGAGCGAAAGAAATTTGTTGTTGCAATGAATAGTGGGCTTTCATTAATGATTCAATTGATTTATCCGTAATTTTATTTTGAATCTGAAAAACTCTTCCCCTTTCAGCATCTTTTAACTCCAGTTTTTTCATTTTCCCAGTATGCCTGATTGCATAATAGGATATACCGGCGGTTATCAAATATGGTAGAAACTTAAATAAACCATCCCAAAAATCAGACCAATTCATATTATAATCCTCCAAAAACTATGAGATATCAAATAATCGTTACAAATTCGCTTATATTCACTTTAGAACTATTTAAATGATACCAATTCTACATCAATTTGTCTATTCAAAATCACTACAATATCTCCCTTATTCCCCGCCACTTCCCATTATTATGGATGAGTTAATTATATTGAGGAACTGTTTTGATTTCTAATTTAATTGCAATCAGAGCCCAACAGGAAGCGGATGATGCCAGCCAAATTATAAAACCACCATCAATTTTATAATTGGAAAAGTGAAAAATGACAAAACGCCTGTCCTTCGAAGGAGGAAACCCATTTCGTTGTACAAGTATATAACAGAATAGCTTACAAGGAATTTTTAAATTTAGAGATATAAACCAATAATAAACAAATCTAAAAAATATCCCAAATCACCCGATATATATATACTGAACCCGGTTTTGGCGACGACGCCAAAATCTGGCTAAATTATAGGCTTTGACAATATAGAGGTGAGATAATGTCGGAAACGCGGGATTCAATCAGGAGAAATGCCTCCGATCCTTTACTTGTTTATGATGCCGAAACTAATTTTCCAATCGGCCAGATAATCAATCTATCTGACCGAGGATTTAAACTTATGACCGAAGAGCCGGCCGAGGTTTCCAAGGTTTATAGCTGCCGGATGCCGGCGCTTGACGATATTGCTGTCAAAAAGGAAATCACCTTTTTGGCCGAATGTCGCTGGTGTCATCTCAACGAAGAAACCACCTGGTATGATTCCGGATTTTATCTGCGGAAAATCTCGCCGGGAGATCTTCAAATTATTCAAACCATCAAACGCAAATGGATGATTGATCTATCTAATAGAATAAATACCCCTATCACCGACCCAAATGATAAAAAGAAGGGATTACTCTCTAAACTTTTTGGCTGATGCAAGGTGATAAGATAATAATTATCATAGGTTTAGAATTATTTAGAACTGTTTTTAATTTCTTGAGAAGATTATGAACTAAAACCCGATTATAGAATATAAACATAAGATATTTATTTGATAGAGGCAGATTATAAATGCTTGACAACTGAACGATTTTTATTATAATGGAAAACTGAAATTGAAGTAAGATTATGGTTAAGAAAGAAAAAAAGACAACAGATGAAGGGTTTGAGTGGCCGTTTGGCCCGAGAAACTATATCCTCTTTGCAGTAGGATTACTGGTGATTATTGTGGGATATATTTCACTCTCGGCCGGATCGATCACCCTCGCACCTATTTTATTGGTTTTGGGTTAGTGTGTTTTGATTCCGATTTCTATTATTGTTAAAGGGAAATCGGAGGTGATTCCTGCGGAAGATGTCACGGCTGAAAGTTGATGATTTGATATTCAGGGCAGTTAGCTCAGCTGGTTAGAGCACCTGCCTTACACGCAGGGGGTCACTGGTTCGAATCCAGTACTGCCCAGTTTGAAAGTGAAGGAAGCAAAGAAGCTTTAACAAAGACGACATTTATTAAAATATTTTTAGTTTAGCCGGGGTTGTAGTTCAGTTGGTTAGAACGTCCCGACCTGCAGTCGGGAAGGCCGCGAGAACTAGTGAAATTTAGTTTATATATTTTGTATAGCATAAGCAAGGAAAAGTATTACATTGGATCAACTGGTGATCTTGAGGATAGATTAAGAAGGCATAACGAAGGAAGATCAAAATATACGAAAAGCGGCATACCTTGGAATTTGGTTTACTCAGAAGAATTTTTGACACGTGCTGATGCCTGCCGCAGGGAAAAAAAGTTGAAATCCTGGAAGAGCAAAAAGAGTTTGGAAAGGTTAATAAAGAAAAGTAGAATATAAAATACTTATTATAGAATAGCCGGGGTTGTAGTTCAGTTGGTTAGAACGCCTGCCTGTCACGCAGGAGGTCGCGAGTTCGAGTCTCGTCAACCCCGCTTTTGTATACCTCTACTTTGAGAGGTTTTTTTATGGTTGGATCGTGGAGTTTATTTTATGTTAAGATAGAATAGTCAGGATCATAGTGAGCCTGACCTACAAGACTTATATGTTTGAAAAAAAGCACATCATTGTTGATATACTTCCAAGAATATTCTGGTTAATTCAATTTGGATGCTTGGCGATAAGTCAATGGTTGTCGGATCATCCAGTGAAATTATCAGAAAACGTGTTTATAATAATTCCTGGAATAACGTTAACAGTATTTGGATCATTACTTAACGCATGGACTGTAAAACACCTAATACGTGCAATCAAAACAAGAGAACTTATACAAACCGGTCCATATAAATACATTAGGCATCCAATGTATGTATTTATCTATATAACTCTAATTGGTGTAGGGATGCTATGGTTTTCATCCACATGGTTTATAATTCTATTGTTATTTACGCCGGTTTGGTATTGGATAGGGAGGAAAGAAGAAGAGCAGATGATAGAAATAACTGATGGTAAATACCAAGACTATAAAAAACGTACTGGTATGTTTTTCCCAAAGCTATGACGGGTGATAAGCTATTAGCATAGTTCTAATAGCTTCCACGCCTGCCCCGCTTATTTTTCAAACTCGCTACTATACAAAGGGATACACTTATCGTGTATCCCTTTTTTATTGCAACAAATATTATGCACTATGCTTATTTGTATTTGTGTATAATTATTGAAAAATAATTACCTCAATTGAATGCAAATCAAGCGGCAATTATCCAACTAACTCTTTCGCTTTTTCCAATAAGGCTTCCTTGTTAACCGGTTTTTCAAAATATGCTTCCGGCGCCGGGACCTGACTTCTTGAAGAGATAAAATTCTCAAATTCCGGCGTAACACCGGTTAACATAATGACCGGAATCTCTGATGTTTTATCCGACTCTTTTAATTTTCGATACATCTTCACACCTGATTCCACCGGCATCGAGATATCAAGTACAATAAGGTTGGGCAGCTCTTTTTCAGCTTTATCGAATCCCTCTGACCCATCAGCGGCCGATATCGCTTGATAACCATTCTCCTCAAAAAGAAGAGTCAGCCACTTGGTGATATCAGCCTCATCATCAACAATTAAAATCTTTTTTGAATCTGACATAATATATTTCCTTACTACCAAATTTATTTTTTCTTATTCATAAACTCTTTAAGCTTTTTTAGCATTTCCGGGTCGGCATCATCGATGATATTTTTCAAAGAATTTTGCATTTCAACCATTTCGGCCGTTTCTTTTTCCTCTTCGGTTGTATCCATCCCCAGTATCTTTTTGATAGCAGCGATATAATTTGTCGGTTTGACCGGCTTTTCCAGATAAATACCGGGGCCGGACATCGTTAGCTCTTTCAGATCAGACTTACCAAGATCATCGCGGGCATGGCCGGTGACAATAATAACCGGTATTTTTTTCCAGTCTTTGTTTTTGGTCAATTCACGATAAAATTTCGCACCGGACTTTTTGGGCATCACCAGATCAAGAGAAATTAAATCAGGAATTTGCTTTTTGACCTGTTCCAGTGCAATGTTGCCATCCTCGGCCAATATTACATTAAAGCCCGACTCTAAAAGAGCCGCTTTCAAAAAATTTCTAACATCGGCTTCATCATCAACCACCAAAACGGTTTTTTTGGCATTTTCAGCCATCTTTGACTCCTTTATTTACAGAAAACAGTTTATTTCATTTCTTTATATAATGCCATCAGTCTTTTTCTAGGAAACTCCATTCGGAATCTTGCTCCACTCCCTTTTTCGGAATCAACCAATATTTTCCCGCCGTGCTCCTGAACAATTTTACGGGTCGTTAAAAGTCCCAGCCCGGTTCCCTCACCACCTTTAGTAGTGAAAAAGGTAGTGAATATTTTTTTCTTAATTTCGTAATCGATACCACTACCATTATCAGAAACTTCAAATATCAGCTTGTCGCGCCCTTCACTCACTTTAATTAAAACTTCGGTCCCCTTTTGTTTACCCATCAAACAGGCATCAATTGCATTAGAAACCAGATTTGTAAGACAGGTATGAATACCATCAGGATCGAGCGGTGCACTTTTGACATTTTTATCAATCTCAGATCTTAACTCAATTCCTGATTGTGCAGCAATATCTTTATATAAATCAACAATTTCCTTTACCAAAAAACCGGGCTTTATCATTTTCAGTTGAGGTAACCGACCTTTGGAAAAACTCAGGAAATCTTTGACAAGTGAAGTTGTTTTTTCAAAATTCCGCTCCAGCATTTCCCAGCCTTCGCTGATCATCTCTTTATCGTTTTTATTCAAGCCGAGACTGACAATATATTTGCCACCTTCCAGACCCATCAGAATATTTTTAATGCTATGGGCCAGTCCGGCGACAGTCTGCCCGACTGCTCCTAATCTTTCAGCCTCAATGACTTGATGCTCCAGCTTTTTAAGAGCTGTAATATCATTAGATATTTCTATAACATGAGCAATATTATCGCTTCCCCTCATCAATGGTGTTGTTGAGACGGCATAATTAATATCCTGTCCACGTTTTCCCATGCCTAACTGTGTCGAGTGATGAACCCGGCCATCTCTAAAGGTTTTGGCGGCCGGACAATTGGGGCATTTTGTTGTTCGTCTTTTATATACTTTATAACAGTGCTGTCCCAAAACTTCTCCGAAATTATTTCTGAACGCTTCATTGGCCCTGACTATCCTATAGTCCTCTCCGATGACCGTGATATAGCAGGGAACCCGATCAAAGAGAATCTGATATTCCTGTTGCCAGCGATCAGTTTCAGTGACGGTATGGGTCATCTCCAGAGCGTATTCGACTCGTCCGCCCTCTTTGATTCTTAAAGGAAAGACATGTCCGACATAGTGTGTCTTTCTCCCATGCTGGTCAACACCAACGGCATCAGCGACAATTGGTTTTCCTTTTTTAAAAACTTCGACAGAAGGACAGTCTTTGCATGGTTTTTTTAATTTTTTATAGACGGCATAACACTTTTTATTTTTCCAGTTGCCGAAATATTCGGTGAAATTTTTGTTCGCCTCGACAACATTATAATTGCGATCAATAACGGCGACATTGAAGGGAACCTGATGAAACAGCTCCTCATAGATCATGTCAGCCAAACGTCGTGGCGGATTGACTCTATTATTTGATTTCATGAGTTTCCCCCGCTTTTGGGGAAGTTTCCCGATTTTATCAATTTATTAATTATACCAATAAACTCTTCCACATTAATCGGCTTTTCCAAAAAGTGTTCCGGCGGAGGTATAGAATTATCAGATAAATATGACCGAAAATCAAATTCTCCTGCTTGAACAACACCGCTAATAATAATTACCGGAATACTTCGCAAATTCTTATCGCGTTTCAGCTTTGCATAAAATGATATACCGGTTTCTTCAGGCATCATAATATCCAGACAGATCAAATCGGGGTTGATTTTTTCGACCACAGCTTTGGCATCTTTTACGCTATTTATTGAGTAGGGCAAAAAGCCGTTTGATTTCAGCACCACGGTCAAATATTTGATTACATCCGCCTCGTCGTCGATTATTAATACCTTTGGTCCCATATTATAAACTCTTCTCATTTTTCTTATTTGATTTTTCCAAAGGCAATATGACACGGTTATAAGAAGGTGTTTGGTCATACCATTTAAGTAATTCATTGAGATGTTCCGGCGGGACTGATTCATGGCATGATGCACATTCGGCCAAATCTTGTTTTTCAGGCATAGAGGCAGCCTTATCTTTATGACAGGAAACACATTGTAAATGCATGGCATCGGTATATGAAATGGTAACAAGCTTCTCAAAAGGAAACTCATCCGGTTTGGTAAGCATATCGGTATGACACTCAATACATTTTTTGGCAGTCTGTTTCATTCTGACTTCATTGTCAGGATGACATGTCCCGCAGACAATATCGGAACCAATTTTTGATGAATGCCAATCGTGGTCAAAAACGTTTGATTCGGAGTACATATACTTATGGCATTCCTGACATCCGCTATTTTTATCGAGAGGTATATTCATATGATGACAAACTGAGCAGGAATCTCGATATCCCAAAGAATCGATATGACCCTGATGATTAAAAGATACGCCATAGCCATCGCGATTGCCGTCAACAAAGAGAATATTCTCGCCGCGTGCCTTCTCAACTAATATACTTTCAACCCCTTTACCTTCGAGTTGCCGCCCCGGCAGGACAGCAACGCCGATTGCAAAAGTCAGCATAAAAGCCAACGAATATTTTGTAACCGATGCAACTCCGGGTGTCCCCAGCCACACTCGTGATGAATAGTCAAACGATGGCTTGGTATACGGCAGGGCCTCC
>DAOUVS010000050.1 GCA_030667525.1 Candidatus Zixiibacteriota bacterium
CCTTTTATTTTAATGATGTTCATGATCACCTCACACGTATTATTGAACTCTCTGAATCGCATAGGGATATGTTGATATCGGCGCTGGAAGTATATTTCTCACATGTCTCAACCAAAACCAATGAAATTATCAAGGTTCTGACAATCTTCACCGTGATTCTTATGCCGCCGACCTTTCTGGTTGGATTATGGGGTATGAATTTCAAATATATGCCCGAACTGGACTGGAAATTTGGCTATCTCGGGTTTTGGGTTATTATCGTTTTGATAACGGTGATAATGGTTCTCTTCTTCAAGAAGAAAAAGTGGCTATAATCTTATTTCCCCCTCCCTTATATTTTTTGCAAAATAATTGAAACTAAATCTTGACAGGCACGTTATAATTCATATTATAAATACCGATCAGTATGTAAATGGATACCTACTGATTAGTATGTAAGTGAAAGGTAATATGAAACAAAGCCCCAAATTGCCGGCAGAAAAACGACGAACCCAACTGATTGAGGCGGCCATGAAGGTTATCTCCAAAAAGGGATATGACGGGGCCACCACTGAAGCTATCGCCAAACAGGCTGGATTGACCAAAGGAGCCCTTTATTTTCATTTCGGCAATAAAGAGGATGTTTATTTTGCCGTCGTTAAGGAAATAAGTGAACGGCACTTTGCCCTTATAACCAAACCTTTACTTGAGGAATTGAACCCGGAAAAGGGTCTTGAAAAAATGATTAAAAATGCTCTTGAATTGATGTCGGGACAAAAGTATTTTACTCTCGATTTCTGGAATCATGCCAAAAGGGTAAAGAAAATAGGAGATTATCTGGAAAAACAGCATAATAAGCTGGAAAAGGAATTGGTAGCATATCTGAAAATAAATGCTGGAATGACAAAAAGAGAAAGCCAATCGCTCTATTTACTGTTGCATACTCTTTTTGACGGGGTTGTGATCCGGCATCAGTGCTGTTCATCGAGTGTTGATCTCGAACGACTCCAAAAAGATGTGATTGACATGACTAAACTGTTTTTACATAAAAGGTAACGAGAGTATATGAGAATGAAAAAAACATTGATACTGTCGGTTATATTTGTTATTGCAATTTCCGGAGTTTCATCAGCCGAGACTATTCTTACTGTTGAAAAAGTCCGGCAGCGGGCGCTGGAATATAATCGACAATTGTTATCGGCCAAAAAAGAACTTGATCGGGCCAAAGCCGAAATCGTATCGGCTCGCTCCGGGGCGCTACCGCAATTATCACTTGATGGCCGCTATACTAGGAATTTAACGACGCGGGAGCTGTTTTTTGGCGACGAAGTCATTCCTATCAGTAAAAATAATGAATTTGATCTCAGTCTTTCTTTGACACAACCTCTTTATATTGGCGGCAAAGTCGGTTCAGCATTAAAGATTGCCAAAATATATCGAAATTACTCCGAAGAGAAGGTCAAACAGGTAGAACGGGAAATTGTATATTCTTCCGAATCGATTTTTTATAATGCAATTCTTGCCGAGTCGTATCTCGATGTGATCAAAAAAGAGAGTCAGATGTGGAATTTAAATTTGGAGATTGCCGAGAAACTATTCAGTCAGGGTATGATTTCCGAATACGAACTGCTTCGGGCGCGGGTGGAAAAATTAAATATTGAACCGCGATTGATTTCGGCCGAGTCGGATCTGAATTTATCCCGCAAAGGACTAAAATCATTTTTGGGGTTTCCGCTTGAAGAAAAGATTTCACTGGTGGCCGATCTGACCGATACTGCGACAGTTATTCTTCCGGAGCTTGATACTCTTATAGCAATGGCGATCGCAGAACGCCCAGAAATAAAACAGGCCGACCTTAATAAAAGAGGCCGTGAAAAAGCGATTCGTATTGCCAAAGGTGAGTGGTTATATCCCAATATTTACGCCAATGCCACCTATCAACTTTCAGGCTCCAGCGGCGATTTCAAATTTCGCGAATCGGAGAAATCGGATTCATGGACAGCCTCACTATTAGTAAATATTCCGATTTTTGATGGGGCAAGAACGATTGGTGAGGTTCGCAAAGCCAAAGTTGACTATTATCAGGCAATGCTGGCCGAGCAACAGCTTATGGATGACATACGATTGGAAGTAGAACAGGCGTATGATAACCTTATTCGCGCAGGTAAAGCACTCGAATCGCAAACCGAGACAATAGCTTCGGCCGAAGAGGGAAAACGTATCGCCGATTTAAGATATGAGTCGGGAATAGGGACACAGCTGGAAGTGCTGTCGGTACAAACGGCACTTACAGTAGCACGAACACAATTTATTCAAACGGTGCATTCTTACCGTTTGGCTAAGGCGGCTCTTAAAAAAGCAACCGGATATAATATTGATTAGTGAGGTATAAATGAGACAGACAAAAAATAAGTTAGGTTACGGTTTATTAATTCTATTGCTGGTTTCGATTTGGATCGGTTGCTCGTCTTCTGAAGAGACTGAAACAAATAACGAAACCAAAGCCAAAGCAGAAGAAAAAGCGATCCCGGTCAGGGGAACGCAGGTTTATCCGGTATCGATGGAGCAAAGTAAAACATTCACTGGAACCCTTGAAGGCGAAAAGCAGGCCGTTATTATGGCCAAAATTCCTGAAGCAGTTGAACGGATTGATGTTGCCGAAGGTGGCGAAGTAAAAGAAAATGATATTATAATCAGGCTCGACAAATCGGGACCGACATCAAGTTATCTGCAAACCAAATCATATTTTCTAAACGCAGAGAAAAATTTCAAGAAGATGAAATATCTGTTTGAGGAGGGAGCCGTTTCGGAAACTCAATTTGATGGAGTCAAAACCGATTATGAAATAGCCTTGGCTAATTATGAAGCGGCGCGGCAGTTAGTTGAACTGCGCACACCGATTGCCGGCACCGTGACCTCGATTGGTCCCTCGGTGGGTGACTATGTTGTCGCCGGACAAGCGGTGGCGACTGTGGCGACAATTGAAACGCTAAGGATGAAACTGGGTGTCAATTCTACAGATATAGGCTATTTTAACATCGGCGATACAGTCAGGATTGTAGTCGAATCGGTCAACGGTTTTGAAGCGGTTGGAAAAGTCGCAATGGTGGCCAGTTCGGCCGATCCGGTAACGAGAACATTTCAGGCTGCAATAGAGATAGATAATTCCACTCATGTTTTCAAACCGGGTATGTTTGCCCGCGCCGAAGTTGTTGTTGAGAGTTTCAATAATATTCTGGTGGTCCCACAGTCGGCGGTTTTGACTCGTAATAATAAAGAATATTTGTTTGTTATCAATGATAGCAGAGCATTTGCCAAAGAAGTGATTCTGGGCGCAAAATTCAACGGTTCAACTGAAATAAAGTCAGGACTGAATATTGGCGATACAATTGTAACTCTTGGCCAGGATTATCTCAGTGATAATTGTCTAATAAAACTTACCGATTTAACCGTTATGGCCGGAGAGGAGATGGAACATTGAAATTAGCCGAAGTTTCCATACGACGACCGGTTTTTGCGGTAATGATGATAGTTGCTCTGGTGGTTTTGGGGTACACATCATTTCAGGAAATGAATATTGACAATATGCCGGATGTCGATTTTCCTTTTGTTATTGTTTCGACTATTTACCCCGGTTCCGGTGCTGAAGCTGTCGAGACGGAAGTTACCAAAAAAATTGAAGATGCAGTTAATCCAATATCCGGATTGAAGCATTTGACATCTGTATCTCAGGAAGGTTATTCGCTTGTATTTGCCGAATTTGTACTGGAGATGGACAGTAAAGATGCGGCTCAGGAGGTCCGTGAGAAAGTTTCGGCAATCAGGGCCTCTCTTCCAAATGATATTGAATCCCCGGTAATTGCCAGATATGATCCTCATAGCGAACCGATCATTTCATTTACCATCTCCGGGCAACGTTCCCTTAGGGATATTACGACTTTCACTAAAGATGAGATTAAAAGGCGATTGGAAGCAATACCGGGTGTGGGCTCGATTACTTTGGTCGGAGGGCATGAGAGGGAGATAAATGTCTATCTTGATGTCGATGGGATGGAATCGTATGAGATTTCAATTGATAAAGTAGCCAGATCACTCGCAGCGGCAAATCTTGAAATCCCGGGCGGAAGGATAAACGAAGCACATACCGAGTATTTAGTGCGAACAATGGGAAAACTTACATCAGTTGACCAGTTTGAAAAAATTGTTATTGATAATCCTCACGGTCAGCCTGTCTATTTGAAAGATATTGCAACGGTAGTTGACGGAATTGAAGAAAGGCGGTCGCTTGCCCGCGTGAATGGTGAAGAAGCGGTGACTCTGAATGTTGCGCGGCAATCAGGTGCTAATACGGTTGATGTGGCTCATGCTGTCAAGGCAGAAGTTACCCTGATACGGGATATATTACCGCCAGACATGAAGATAAATATTGTGGCTGACGAATCAACCTGGATTGAAGATTCAATCCACGAGATTTTAACAAATATCTATTTCGGTGGTCTTCTGGCAGTTCTTGTGATATTTCTATTTTTGGCGGACATCCGGTCCACGATTATTTCCGGACTGGCTATTCCCACTTCAATTGTTGCAACATTTACTTTTATGAATTTGCTTGGTTTTACTTTGAATACGATGTCTCTTATGGCTCTTTCGCTTGCGGTGGGTCTTCTGATTGATGATGCAATTGTTGTCATAGAAAATATTTATCGACATATGGCTAATGGTTCGCCGCCGCGTAAAGCTGCCTTTGAGGCTACCCGGGAAATCGGCTTGGCGGTAATGGCGACCACCTTTTCGATTGTTGTCGTTTTTCTGCCGGTCGCTTTTATGAAAGGGATTGTTGGTCGTTTCTTTTATGAGTTTGGCATGACGGTAGCATTTGCGGTAGTCGTTTCTTTGTTTGTTGCATTCAGTCTTACCCCGATGCTGGCCTCGCGCTGGCTTAAGATAAATAACCGGAGTACCAAACCGCCCGCAAACTTTTTTTCCAGGATATTATGGTCAATATATAACCGCATTTTATTAATAATTGCTCCGTGGAATAGGTTTTTTAATAAACTCAATGGAAAATACAGAGTTCTGCTGGGGTGGTCGTTAAGCCATAGATTTTTGGTGATTTTTGCGGCTGCCGTTATTTTCATAGGCTCTCTATTTATGGGCAAATTTCTGGGGAAGGAATTTTTCCCTCAGGTTGATCAGGGAAAAATAAGAATTGGTGTCAAAACTCCTCCCGGGACAGACATGAAAACGACTTCGGATAGAATTGCTCAAGTCGAAGAAATTGTAGCCGCTTTTGAGGGAGTGGATGTCATTTTTACCACCATTGGGGCCGGTGACAACTCGGTCAATGAAGGAAATATCCGTGTCGAGTTGGTTGATAAAAGTGAACGTGAACTATCGATTTTAAAAGCTGTGGATAGTATGCGTATATTGATATCCCAGTTGCCGGGAATTGAGTTTGCTATAACATCCGGAGAAGGTGGCGGCGGCGGTGGTGAAAAGCCGGTTGAAATTTCTGTTCGTGGAAATGATTTGGATATTTTGACTGATCTAACTGATAAGGTCGAGAATATTTTTAGGGAAACTCCCGGCGCGGTTGACATTGATAATAATTTGGAAGCAAATAAACCGGAACTGAAAATAACTATTGACCGCGAAATGGCCAATGATCTGGGCCTAAATATTTTTCAGATAGCGTCAACCATTCGGAGTTTTGTTGATGGCCAAGTTGTTACCAGGTACAAAGAGGGTGATGAGGAGTATGATGTGCGTATCCGAGTGAAGGAATCTATGCGATCAACAGCATCCGATATTGGCCGACTGCTTATTGCCAGTAACAAGGAGATAGAGGGGATACGGACATTTATGGTTCCACTGTCGAACATTGCTAAAATTGAAAAAGGTTCTTCGATAGGGGAGTATCGCCGCTATGACCGACTGCGTGAAGCCAAGGTGGGATGTAATGTCAGCACCGGTTATTTTTCAGGGACAATGGTTCAGGAAATTTTGGAGAAAGCACATCAACTCGATATTCCACCCGGTTATCATGTCGATGTAACCGGGACGGGGGAAATACAGCAGGAGGCATTTGGCCATATATTTCTCGCCCTGGCATTGGCCGTTATATTCATTTATCTTCTTCTCGCTTCACAGTTTGAGTCGTTTTTTGATCCTTTCTCGATAATGTTTTCACTACCAATGTCGCTGGTTGGCGCAATCGTTGCCCTGCTTCTGTTTAATAGTTCTCTTTCGATAATGTCATTGATTGGCGTTATATTGTTGATGGGTCTGGTTACCAAGAACGCAATTTTGCTTATAGATTTCATTAAACAAAACCGATACAAAGGGATAGGAAGAACAGAGTCGATTCTGATTGCCGGACCGGTAAGATTACGACCGATTTTGATGACTACTTTTGCAATGATTTTTGGAATGTTGCCACTTGCCCTTGGTCTCGGACCAGGTGCCGAAATGAGAGCACCCATGGCACGCGCTGTTATTGGCGGACTTATCAGTTCAACAATGTTGACTCTTGTCGTGGTACCAGTAATATATACTGTAATAGATGATATCATCGCCTTTTTCAAGGGCGGTGAAACAATTACGGTTGAAAAGGAAGCAATAGATCATGTTGGAAGCAACAGTTAAAGAAGCCAAACAGTTTAAATATACCGATCTGTTCCGCGATTTTCTCAATGGAAAAGCGGAGTTGAAAAAATATCTGTACTATGAAAATCCGGTCGAAGTGGTCAAACAGATGAAACCGCCCAAAATCGACCGGCATATTTTATGTGATATTCTTGACAAACAGAATAAGACGTTCAAATCCAAACCTGAGACTTTTCATTCGATCGAGAAACTTCGGCAGGATGATACTTTGGTAATATTCTCCGGGCAACAAGCGGGACTGTACGGTGGCCCTTTTCTGACTTTAGTCAAAGCAATCGGCATTGTCAAAAAAGCGATTCTGCTTCAGAGTCAGACCGGTAAAACGGTGGTTCCTATTTTCTGGATCGCTTGCGATGATCATGATTTTGAGGAAGTGAATCATTCCTGGCTGCCCGGGCGCGATGGTACTATCGAAAAGGTACCGTATCTTTCCGATGATCTGCCGGCTGTCTCGGTGGCCGATATATGTTTCGATGATGAAACCGGTTACAATAAACTTATTGAGCTGACAAGGAATATATTGGGTGATACCGATTTTACCGAAGAGTTGTATACGAGACTATTTGCAGCTTATACCAGAGATGGCAATTTTATGCGGGCGTTTGCTCAGTATATTACCGATATCCTGCCCGATTTCGGATTGATACTATTTTGCCCTTATGACAAAGATGTTAAAACTATCTCCAAAAGTTTTTTCAAACGTCTTGCTGAGGGACATTTCCGTTCCAAAGAGTTAATGAAGGAAACAGAAAAAGAGCTTCTGGCAGACGGTTACCATATTCAGGCGGAGAAAAAAGAATCGGCTGTCCATTTGTTTTATCATGATCCCGAGCGCAAGGCGATTCATCTTGAAGATGGTAGTTTTCTCGTTGGAGATAAAAAACTGGGGCTTCCTGCTCTGCTTGACCTGATTGATAAGTTTCCGGAAAAATTCTCTCCCGATGTCCTGACCCGTCCGGTCTGGCAATCATACCTTTTCCCGGTGGTGGCGCAGACGGGGGGACCTTCGGAAATAGCATATTTTTGTCAGATAGGCAAGCTGTTTGAACTGTTTGGATTGGTCCAGCCGTACATCATGTTTCGTCCTGCTCTAACGCTTGTTGAAAAACGTCAGCAGGAATTGATGGAAAAATATGATATCAAGCTATCTGATCTGGCCGGAGATGTCGAACAGATAATCAATCGAATTTTGGCTGACTCATTCCCCAAGGAAATCGAAAAGAAATTATCCGGCTTTAAGGAAAACCTGAAATTCGGCTTTGACGACTTATCCGAAGCAATTCTTGAAACTTACTCCGACATGAATCCGATGGTGAAGCAGGCCTATGGAAAAATAGATTCGACCCTTGATCATCTTGAAAAAAAGGTCTATACCCAGCATAAGAAAAATAATGATATTACTCGTAATCGAATTTATAAACTGGCCGCCACATTATTTCCGAACAAAACGTTCCAGGAGCGGGTTATAAATATTAATTATTTTATTAGTCGTTATGGATTTGGAATTGTTGATTTTATGATTGAAAAAATGGATATAAATGCTACTGAGCATCAAATGATTAATCTTTCTGAATATAAGGGAAAAATTTGAATATAGGAATTACATGTTATCCCGTCGCCGGCGGTTCCGGGATAGTTGCCACCGAGCTGGGGGTGAAATTGGCTGACCGTGGACATCAGGTACATTTTATCAGCTACGCCTTACCATTTAGGTTCGATAAATTTCGTCAGAATCTATTTTTTCATGGTGTCGAAACTACCGCTTATCCTCTTTTTAAACATCCTCCTTACACGCTGTCACTCTCGGCCAAAATGGCTCAGGTTGCCTGCCAGAGTGAACTCGATATTCTTCATGTTCATTATGCGGTTCCGCACGCCACCTGTGCATTTTTGGCCAAACAGATGATTACCTGCCGTATTCCCAAAATTATCACAACTTTGCACGGTACAGATATTACCCTGGTTGGCTCTGATCCGTCGTATTTCGACATAACTAAATTTTCGATAAACTCATCCGATGGCGTTACCGCGGTCTCGTCATATCTCGCCGAGGAAACCAAAGAAGTTTTCAAAATCGACAATGGCATCGAAGTGATCCCAAACTTCTTCGATAATAATCGCTTTGGTCCATCCGAAGGACCGACTTGTTCCAGAAAGAATTTTGCGTCCAAAGATGAATTTTTAATTACACATATTTCCAATTTCAGACCGGTTAAAAGAACTATTGATGTTATTGATATCTTCGAAAAGATATCCAAAAAATTACCGGCCAAACTGCTTTTGATCGGCGAGGGTCCCGACGTCGTTCTAGCCCGGCGTCAGGTCAACAAAAAGAATCTGAACGGTTCGGTGCAGTTTCTTGGGAATCAAAGTAACGTTGAGGCGATCTTGCCTCTGTCCGATCTGTTCCTGCTTCCGTCAGAAGAAGAATCATTCGGGCTGGCCGCACTTGAAGCATTAGCTTGCGGCGTTCCGGTGATCGGTACTACCGGAAATGGATTAGTCGAAGTGATCGACGATAATGTCAACGGTTTTCTCAGGCCGGTTGGTGCCACAACTGCTATGGCCAATATTGCGATTGAACTTTTGTCCGATAAGCCACGTCTGGAAAAGTTTAAACAAAATGCGGCAAAAATAGCCTATGAAAGATTTAATGCCGATAAGATCGTAACGCAATATGAGCAGTACTATGAGAAAATATTAAATGGTTAACTCAGATCCGACAAAATTGGATGTCCTCGCTATTGCGGCGCATCGCGATGATGTCGAAATCACCTGCGGCGGGACGATTCTCAAGCAGGTCGATAACGGTAAAAAAACCGGTATTTTGGATTTAACGCAAGGGGAGATGGGCACCAAAGGAACTTCCGAAGATCGAGAACGCGAAGCAAACGACGCCGGCGAAATTCTGGGATTGTCGTTTCGACAGAATTTAAAATTGCCTGACTCAGGTGTTGAAGTTAATCGTGAGAATAAATTAAAAATCGCACGTATCATCCGTGATACAAAACCGGAACTGGTGATTCTACCATTCTGGTTACAGCGTCATCCCGATCATCTCTATGCGATGCAATTGGGATACGATGCCTGCTATCTCGCCGGTCTGAAAAAACTGGAAATTGATGGCAATGGGGAGCCACATCGACCAAGAAAGATTATTTATGCTTCATCGTTCCGCGATGTCACTCATTCGTTTTATGTTGATATCACCGATCAGATGGATCGTAAATTAAAGGCTGTGCGGGCGTATAAATCACAATTTGACGGCTCACCGCAATCAAAAGAGATATTTAAGCCGGGAGTTGATATATTTACTTATATGTCGGTTTCGGCTATGCAATACGGTTTCCAGGTCGGTGTCAAATATGCTGAGGCGTTTAGTATCAAAGAAAATATCCTGATCGACGACCCCTTATCAATGCCGGTCCGCTCGATATAATTCCCCTCTTGATTTTTTAAACTCAATCCGTATAATTATACTGGAAGTGGATAGGGTCTGGTGGCCCTTGCGGTCTTCAAAACCGTGGGGAGGCAGTTATGCTGTCTCCGGTGAGTTCGATTCTCACCCCTTCCGCTTTTTTTAGTTATCATTTTTACTTGCGTAACTTTTCATCAGCTTTATATTTAAGCTTGTATAATAAATATGGGAGAGACTTGCTGGCCCTTATATTTAAAGGATTATAATTTTTGAATAATTTAATATCTGTTATTATTCCGGCGCTGAATGAAGAAGGCAATATTCCGGAACTATGCCGTCAGTTTGACCAAATGAGGCAAAAATCAGACTATGACTTTGAACTGGTGCTGATCGACGACGGTTCCACCGACAAAACATTTGACCTGATTTCTGATGCCGCCAAACAATACGATTTCATTAAATTTGGAAAACACCAGTTTAACCTTGGTCTTACTGAGGCTTTAAAAACCGGGTTTGAGATAGCCGCGGGCGGAATATATGTTTATTATCCGGCCGATCTTCAATATAAGCCCGAGGATATCCCGGCTCTGGTGAAACCGATTCTTGAGGGCGCCGATGTCACCACCGGATGGAAACAGGGGAAATACAGCAAACGGTTTGTCTCATCGATTTACAATTATCTTTCACGAAAAATATTCGGCCTCAAAGTTCATGACCTTAATTCGGTCAAGGCTTTCCGCGCTGAGATTCTTAAGGATATTTTCCTGCGGCGCGACTGGCATCGCTATATTGTGGTTCTGGCCGCCGATCAGGGATTTAAAATTGAAGAGGTCAAAATCCCGGTTTATCAGCGCGAATGGGGCGAATCAAAATTTTCTGTCTGGCGGATTCCGGTTGGTCTTCTCGATATGATCGCGGTCAAGACCCAGATATCATTTTTGAGAAAACCGCTTCTATTTTTGGGCGTTCTCGCTTTTATCTCTATCGGATTAGGGCTTCTGGTCGGACTGTTTGCCGTATATATGAGATATGTGGTCGGCGAAGGTTATCGGCCTCTTTTATATTTGGTGATACTGCTGACCGGTTTGGGACTTGGCCTGTTTATACTTGGGTTTTTGGCCGAGGGTCTTGCGGCTATCAAAGAAGAGCTGGGCGAGGTTCACAAAAAACTTAATGAGAAAAACCGCAGCGAAAATTAATAATAAAATTAACAGAAAAATCAAACGGCCCAAATAAATCGGAGCTATTTTGAGCAAAAATAAACTACCGGAAAAGAAACAATCGACCCCTTTTGATTTTAATCCGGCAAAATCAAAATATTATGTACCAATATTGTTTCTGATTATTCTGATTGGGGTTGTGATTCTGTTCTCCGATTTTATCTTTTCCGATAAAATGCTCAAAGGTTCTGACACTATCAATGCCGGAATCTTTTTTCGTCATTTTTATGTTGAATATTTTAAGGCTTTTGGCTCGGTTCCTGTCTGGAACCCATATATTTTTGGCGGGATGCCTTTTGTTGACGCCTTTCACGGCGATACCTATTATCCGTTGTCGGTGTTGAAATTTTTCGGCAATTTCTATCGGGCTCTCGGTCTGAATCTGGTGATCCATATTTTCCTAGCCGGGATATTTATGTTCTTTACCGCCCGACAGTTTGGTCTGTCTAAAATTGCCGCCACTTTATCAGGGGTGGCATACGGTTTTGCCGGGTATCTGGTATCATTGGTTGCTCCCGGCCATGATGGCAAAATATTTGTGACAACTCTTTTCCCGCTCACCATACTATTTCTCGAAAGAGCCTTTGAGCGGAAACCGTTCCTCAATTTTACCCTGCTGGGATTAGTAATTGGCGTTATAATTTTAAGCCCGCATCCGCAGCTTTCTTATTATGCTCTCTGGGCGATTGCTCTGTATGGTCTCTTTCGGCTGATAAATTTGTACTTACAGACAAAATCTATTGTTAAAGTTGTTACTCCGGCTTCGCTGTTGATCTATGCAGTTGTGATCGGTCTGTTGATCTCAGCGATACAGTTTTATCCCGGTTATGTATATACGACCGAATATTCGCCAAGAGCAGATACCAAAAGAGGGTATGAATGGGCCACCTCATGGTCGATGAATGCCGAAGAAGCCTTTTCGCAGATTGTTCCTGAGTTCTCTGGCACCAGTGAAGGTGAAGGCAATTATTATTGGGGCAAAAATGCCTTTAAGGATAACTCTGAATATCTTGGCGTGATCCCGATATTTCTTGCTTTTATCGGACTGTTTTTCGGACGCAGAAAAACAGCAATATTTTTTGGCGGCTTAGCCGCCTTTATGTTTATTTATGCGCTCGGCGGTTCAACACCACTATTTAAGCTGTTTTATTATGTGATACCAAAGGTTAAATCGCTACGGGCACCGTCTACAATTATGTTCGTGACTCTTTTTTCGGTATCATTATTAGCCGGGATGGGTCTGCAATTTGTAATCGATAAGAGCCGCAATCTGACTGCTGACAAATTAAAGAAATTTAAGATATATCTTATTGGAATTCCATCGTTGATTTTGTTACTGGCATTATTGTTTTCTGTCGCCGGGGAAGCGATGTTATCATTTTACAGTTCTATATTTTATGGTGGCATTGAAACCGAACTGATTGGCCAGGGCAGCTATACGAAATGGAACCTGGCTCTAATGAATCTTCCTAATATCACGACCGGATTCTGGGTTGTGTTTTTATTCCTCGCTCTAGCAGCCGGTTCGATAATGCTCTATCTGAAAAAACGTTTTGGCGTAATTGTTCTACTTTTTATACCGCTTCTGGTTATGGTTGATGGAATCCGTTTCAATTCAAGATTTATTTCGACTTATGATCATACAAGAGAATTTGCGCCCAATGCCCTCACCAACTATATCAATTCTTTGCCGGGGAAATTCCGGGTCGCAAATTTCAGAGTGGTCCCTCAAAATTTGTTGCCATATCATGGTATCGAGGTTATCACCGGGTATCATGGCAATCAGCTGCGCTGGTATGATGATCTTCTGGGTGGGCCATCGCTAAAGAATCTCCAAAATCCAAATCTATTAAATCTGGTTGGGGCAAAATATCTGCTGGCACCTTCCAATTCACAAATACCGCCCGATTACTTCGGGCCTGATTCTCTAAAAGTGGATCGCGACTTCGGCAACATTGCTTTGTATCGAAATGACAATGCTCTGCCGCGCGCTTTTCTTGTGAATAGTTATGAGGTCGTTCCGGATCGTCAGGATATTTATCCGCTGGTTTTATCCGGCAAAGAAAATCTTAAAGAAAAAGTATTTCTTGAAAAGGAACCGCTGCTTGAAATTATTCAATCCGATTCATCCCAGATGACCGTTTCGATTGATTTATATAGTGCCGATTCGATACTGATTTCTGTTACCAATGATTCCAACGCCCTGTTAGTCTTAACCGATAATTATTATCGTTTCTGGGATGCCTGGGTTGACGGAAACAAAACAGAAGTATTGCGAGCCGATGGTTCGTTCCGAGTTGTTCCGGTACCGGCTGGTTCAAAACAGATACTATTTAAATATAATCGCGATGGAAACGGACCGGCGGCGATGACGACATTGTTGACACTTTTGCTGGTTGGTATTATATTGGCGGTATATTTATGGCTATTTATTAAAACAAAGAGAAAAGAAGTAGTTTCGATATGACAGACAATGAGCGGGCACTTATAATATTCCCAACTTACAACGAAAAAGAGAATATTGAAAAGATAGTTGCGGCGGTTCTGCCGCTTGATCCCAGAATAAATGTTTTAATTGTTGATGACAGTTCTCCCGATGGGACCGGCGAGATCGCCGATAGGTTGGCCGCGTCTGATTCCAGAATAAATGTCTTGCATCGTAAAAATAAGGAAGGACTGGGAAGGGCATATATCGCCGGCTTCGAGTGGGGGATCAAAGAAAAATATGATTATCTTTTTGAGATGGATGCCGATTTTTCTCACGGTCCCGAGTTTATAAAAGATTTTCTGATTGCCATCAAGGAAAGTGATTTAGTTCTCGGTTCCAGATATATCTCTGGAGTAAATGTAATAAACTGGCCGATGAGTCGACTGCTTTTATCTTATTTCGCCAATGTTTACAGCCGGATTATCACCGGGATGCCAGTCAGAGACGCCACTGGCGGATTCAAATGTTTTCGCCGCGAAGTCCTTGAGGCGATCGATCTTGATGCTATCAAATCAAACGGATATACTTTTCAGATTGAGGTTTCGATGCGGGTCTGGAAAAAAGGATTTAGGATTAAGGAAATTCCGATAGTTTTTACCGACCGGCAGGAGGGGGCCTCCAAAATGTCAAAAAAGATTATCCGCGAGGCTATCTGGATGGTCTGGTATCTCAGGTTTATGTCTATTTTTGGTAAGCTCAACTAAGTGTCTGAATCATCTTCCCAAATAACCGTCTCGGCTATTGTTGTCACCTTTAACTCGGCTGAGAATATAACTCCCTGCTTGACTGCTTTGCAGAGTGAGGTTGATTCTATCGGTGGCGAAATATTGGTCTATGATAATAACTCCAATGACAGCACGGCTCAAGTGATAAAAAGCGAATTTCCAAATATTAAATTGATTGAGTCAAATCAAAACTTTGGGTTTGGCGAAGCGAATAATAAAGCGGTCGATAAAGCAGAAGGGGAGTATATCCTTTTTGCCAACCCCGATATGGTTCTCGATTCGGGAGCCTTAAAAATCTTATTTGATACCTTTCGCAATCAAACTTTAGC
>DAOUVS010000022.1 GCA_030667525.1 Candidatus Zixiibacteriota bacterium
CATTGAGGAAGCCTCGGATCTGGTCGCGCTGGAAAGGGCAGAGGGTTTTCGCGGTATGTATCATATTTTGGGCGGTCGAATTTCACCGCTTGATGGTATCGGCCCCGATGATCTCAAAATCGCACAATTGTTGGATAGGTTACAAAATGGTGTGAAAGAGGTTGTGATTGCGACCAATCCAAATGTTGAGGGCGAAGCGACGGCGCTTTATCTGGCTAAACTTATCAAACCGCTCGGTGTCAAGATCACCCGTATCGCACGAGGTCTGCCGGTTGGTGGTGATCTCGAATATGCCGATGGAGTGACTCTCTCGCGGGCGCTGGAGGGCCGTCAGGAGATTCATATCGATTACGATGAATAACCAATCGGAAAATACAGATAAGCTATTTACGCCTAACAATATTGTTGTTCTCCTTTTGGTTTTATGTTCGTTTATCATTCTATATTGGGGGCATACTTTTACCGAAATAAACTGGGGATTGGATCAAATAACTTATTTATCCAGTTCTCTTTATATTTTCTGGATAATAATTTCTTTTGTCTCAATAATACTTCTTCTTGTTGGAATTAAAAAACATTTTCTCTCTAATTTGTTATACGATTTCCTCTGGGGAGATAAAAAATTGTACGGCCGATGGTTATTTGTGTTTACTGGTATGGCCCTGTTTTTTTATTTTAGATTTGAGGCCCATTTGTACGGTAATGGGTATATTCGAATCGGTAATTTTGCTCAAAAAAGTCAGCCGTTATTTCATTGGTATGAATTTGGCAGCACCTTAATTCCATATCTATTTTATCAGATTATTACTCTTTTTGGAATAACCAAATTGGCGGCATCGGTTTGGGCTTATCAATTATTATCAGTATTGTCGGGCGGAATATTTCTGTTATTCTCGATAAAAATATCTGATCAGCTATACGAAAATTATCATGACAAGATAACATCACTTTTTATGCTAATGCTGTCAGGATTAATTATGATGTTTTTCGGCCTGGTTGAGAATTATCCGATTCTTCTGGCGGTGGGGAGTTTATTTATTTATCTGCTGGTTCTGACCCTTAAATCGTCTAATAAAAAATATCTATATTATTTATGGACACTTTCGCTTATTGGAGTTGTTATCAATTTCCAGCTTATTACTTTTATTCCGCCAATGCTATATCTCACTGTGAAATCATTTATCAAGCGCGAGAAAACAGGCAATTTAATCGGACTTATCGCAGCCTTTGGTTCAATATTACTTGGCGTAATTATTTTGTATATCAGCGCCTCAAAAAATATGGGACTTGAATATTTAATTCTGCTGTGGAGCGGAAAATCCCCAGAAGCGTACTATTCGTTGTTTAGCTTGGTGCATCTGACTGATCTATTTAATTTGGTTTTTCTGTTTGTTCCGTTATTTCTAATTTTTATCTTTGCCGTTTTAATTGGATTTAAAAAATTATTAAAAGATAATTTATTTATAATATTGACCGTTTTAGTTTTTGCTCAAACCGTTTATTTATTTATTATCGATCCGAAAAACGGGATGATTCGTGATATCCCTCAATACAGTTTTCTTTTGTTCGGTTATTTGTTATTAGGCAGCTATTCTCTTTTGAAATCGCGTGGCGGGATTAATCTTTCACAATCGATAGTTATGGGATTATGTCCGGTCGCTTTTGTATTGATGCTTCCTGGTTTGATTTTGCATCTGTCGCCATTAAAGACAGAGGAAAGTATCAATAAATATCTGAAATATAATGAGTCGAAATACCAAACCGGGTTGATAGCCCTCCGCGATTACTATTTTGCGTCGGGAGATATGGATAAAGCAAATTATTATGACCAACTTGTTGAGAAAAAAGGTCCCGGCTTATTGCAGTCAAGATTGGTTAGTGATTTGTTCGCTCATGGCCGTTACACAGAATCTTTTGATTATGCCAATCAGCTGGTTGAGCGGTACCCATACAATTATCTATATCGTATCCATCGAGCCAACCTCTTAAAGTTCTATAAAAGTTTTGGTGAAGCAAAATCAGAACTCGACACGGCAATTATTTTGGCGCCATATAACGCTGAACCTTATCATTTCCTTGCAGAGTATTATCGGGAACAAAAACAGGAGCAACAGTGTCTCGACATCCTGAATAAGGTTGTTTCATTTGCACCTGATAATGCGATCATTCTTATTGACCTCACTGCTTATTATTATCGATCGGGTCTGTTTGATCGGGCCGATAGTCTTTCCAAAACTGTGATGGCGATTGATTCGATGGCTCCATACGCGTACATGTATCAGGGACTGATTGCCGATAACCAAAAGAGGTATGGTAAGGCGATGGAATTTTATGCGAAATTCATTGAGCTTAATGACAAATTGCCAGAGGTTTCATACATCAGGAAGAGGCAAAACGAGATCTATCTTTTAGAGCGTGATAATAATCGGATAGATTAATTTATTTTATTATCTTATAATCCGAGTCACCGGGCAAAATCCCATCCAATAGCTTTATATCAAAATAGGCTGATACTTTTCCGCTGGTGCTATCAAAATAGGCTGGGTTGGGTGCGAAATTGTAAACATATTTGGCTTTTAGCTGGTTGGTCGCATAGTCGTACAAACCAATTTCATTCATATCGATTCTTATGCCGAAGCGGTATCCTTTGTATTCCTGTTCTTTTTTATACTGTTCATTAAACAATGTCGATGTTTTCCCTTCGAGAGAGGCCGGTTTGGAAAATATCAGATTGGCTTCACGGTTTTGACCGTTCTTATCAGTATAATTTATTTGGAGCCAATCATCGGATGACGACACAACTAATCCGCCATCGTTGAGAAGTTCCCGATTGGTTTCAATTTGGCCGGGCAATATCTGACCGCCATGATAATTATCCCGGGCGATTATATCCTCAAATTGCTTCTTGAATTCAGGCCAGGACTGGTCAAATGAATCAGCAATGATATTTTTTACTTCATCAATTGTCAAATTATTGACAAACCCGATATCGCCAGATAACGAACGATATAACTGGAAAAACTTATCGGTTCCGAGGGAACTATAAATATGATCTATCAGACAGGCTTCAATTGGAAAAGTAATATCGGACATCTCATTGTTTGCACTTTCGATCGCAGTTAATACCGAATCAATTTCGGTCAGCTTATAATCAAGAATATATTCGCCGAAATCGAGAATAACTCCGGGTGACCGATGCCATCTACCGCCGAGTGAAACTGACAGCCCTTCTTGCATGACCGGCAGGGTAAAGAGCGGAAGTTTTTGAAGTTTAGTATTTACCAACAATTGAGCAACGAGATGATACTCCGGGAAAACCGAGCTGATTATTGCGTCAGAGGCGCGATCATAAATACCATCGGTCTGAATCCCTGTAATACGGCTAACTTCCTGATCATTGTAGCATAAATAATAATCAATTTTTTCTTTTGCAAGAAGATCGAGACGTTCAGATGATAATGATATTGTTTCCGCTATCTTTTCGACAAATGAATCAAGAGATGCGGTAGCGATTTTATTATATGAATTATCTCTTTTTGGATTCAGATAAAATCTGAAATATTTGGAATCATAGATGGGCCAATCAGCGGCATAATAATCCTGAGGATATATAAACCAAAAATAATCTCCCAGCTTTTTGGCATAGTACAGATATTTGAAGGACCCCGATGTTGTTTCAGCGCTGTATTGCAACCTGATTATTCCTGTATCGAGAATAGATTTCGATTTGATACCGTTGTTCAGTTGATCTCTTATCTGTTCCAGATTATTTAGAACGGGGGAGTTGCAATCAGGTTTGACAGAAATGTTATTATATTCAATTCCGAGACGAGTCGCTCTTTTTATAGCCGATGGCTCCCACATACTCAGGGCTGATTCATAATTACCAGAGCGAATCAAGTCGAAATAATCGAGAAGCGATTCAGCAGCCATCTTATCGTCTGATTTCCCATGGGCATTAGCATTAAATGGCAAGAGTGAGCCAATAAATAGAGCCAAATATGCTATATAGTGATTTTTCCTGCCTCTTAACATTTCTGATTCCTCCGTTGAGTAAATATAATTATATTATATATATACAAATAAAATTGGAAAAAATCTATCGTAACCAAAAAAAAAGCCCCTGCCAAAACAGGGACTTTTTTATAACATTTATTCTAAAAATGGATACTTGCGGAAAATCTATGAACTGATGATAACCGTCCGAAATCAACCCAGGCGTAATCGAGGGATAAATCGGAAGTTTCAGTTAGAGCTGTGACAATGCCGCCACCGAATGCCAGTCCTTCTTCTTCGTAGTTAAATTTATAACCACCACGAAGGAAATATCTATCATTCCAGTTATACTCGGCACCGAGGCTGCCTTTTTGAAGGTTATCATTTGGATGTTTGGCTTCGGCCGATAACATCAGCGTTGAATTATCGCCAAAGTCGACATCATAGGCCATTCCTATTCTGAATGTAAGCGGTATATCATAGGTGTCTGTCGTCATACGACTTGGTGCAAGTTCATCATTTGGATTTACAACATTTGTTGTCGAATTATTCAGATCGGGTCCGTCAAATTTCATTCCCGGGCCCATGTTTGAAATATTCATGCCTAATCTTAAAGAGCGGAACCCGGTGTATAGCAGGGTGCCGAAATCAAAGGCGAACCCGGAAGCTGTTTCCCGATATATTTTCTCGCCGATAATTTTAAAGGAGCCGCCGAATGAGAAATTAGCTGTTAAATTTCTGGCATAGCCTATTTGAAACGCCCACGAAGAGGCCGAATAGAAATTGCCGGTACCTTCTGGTTCATCAGCGGTAGTTATCTCCTGATCACTCATTGAAAGCATTGTGATAGCTGCGCCAAATACTCCAATACCTTCAAATCTTTTGGCGTAGGCGACATAGTTTAGGCTGATGTCGGTCAGATAGTTTATATGAGTTATGGCCATTTGACTTGAATTGATATTCGTCATACCGGCTGGATTCCAATACAATGAATAGATATCATTGACGCTCGCCACCGAGGCATCGCCCATACCATTATATCGGGCACCAACTCCAATTTTCAAAAACTGGGCGCCGACCGATCCTGATTTGGAAAACTCATCAGCAAAAGCCGTGATACTTAAGATCGTGAAAAACGCTATGATCAATATTTTTTTCATCAAAATCACCTCCTACCTTATCACGGCAAATCTTCCGACATGGTTACCATAATCGGATTCAACATGATATATGAATATCCCCGGCGCAATGATCAGACCATTCCCGGAAAGAAGATTCCATTCGGCCGTTCCATCTCCACTATTATGCTCGAGGGTTTTAACAAGGTCACCGCTAAGTGTATATATCCTGACAGTACATATATTGGGAAGATTATTAAACAAAATTAGTTCATTGGGGCGGTTTTCAAATCCACCCTCAACGATAAATGGATTCGGAGCGACTTTTATATCTTTCATTTCTGCACTGGCGGCGGCAGCATTTACACCATCAATTTTGAAAGTAAAGATGTCATCGGCGCCATTTACCGGAGCGCCCTCGATTGTAAATATATCACCGACGGCATAACCGGTACCGGTTTCGCCCAAACCGAATATCCAGGCATGATTATATGGGTATCCTTCCGGGTGCGAGCTGCCATCATAAGGTATATTTACAATAGTTATCAAATCGCCATCGGCCGGATCCCAGTAAGTATCACCGCCATAATCAAGAACCTCGGCAATAACCTGATAACCAAGAGTGGTATTCCAAACTTCAAACGGGAGCGCCATTGGGGTCACGTCATTCCACCACCAATAACCTTCCGATCCGCCAGCCGTGAATCTGATTTCGTAGGTGGAACGGAAATGTTTATCCGATCCTAAAACCTCTCCGGTCGCCTCACCCATAGAACCATAGAATACTTCCATGGCCAGCGATGTATCGCCAGCCGAGGCAAAACCGGTTTGACCCATCGAAGTCGGGATTCTATCGCCGCTGCGAACAACAACTCGAATGCCTTCACTGGTTTCATAAAGTCCGGGATCACCGGTTTGTCTGGTTTGATTAGCCAATGCAGTATCGCCGGTTGTATTATTAATCAGATGCCAATAGGTTGCAGCATTGGTTTCAGAAAATGTTATGCTATACTCGGATCCGTTTGCCTGTGACTCATCAAAGGTTATGGCATAAACTTCTCCATCACTTGGTATGTCAACATTGGTTGCAGTGTGGACAACAGTTGATTGCGCAGTATAGGCTCCGGCCGGATCAGATCGCGGCACCGTTCTGACAACATTTTTATCGGCATTAGGTCGACCGAAACCATTTTGCAATGGTCCGATCGGCACCGATGTATCGCCGGAGTCATAGGCAACCAGACAATACCAGTATTCCATACCATTGGTCAGATTGCTGTCAATATAGGAATGGTTTATTATATCACCCGGCTCGTCAACCTGAAAGGCTGTGATCGGGATATAGTCTTTATCGAGACATCCGTCACCGGTAATATTGGCTTCAAAACCCCAGGTATATCCTTGATCGGAGGAACGGTACAATTTATAACCTCGGAAATCAGATACGCCGCGAAGCGGGTCAACATCGACTTCGGCGGTGTCGTTCCAGCTAAAATAATTTTTTGTATCACCAATTCGGACACTCAAAGTTGGTGCTGCCGGAGGTTGCGGGCCGACAAAATAATTATCATATAATGTCTGAGCCATCGCGGCGTTGTTGTAAAATTCTGCTTCATCCTGCCCCGCTATAATTGCATAAACAACTCTAACAGTTTTGCCGGCGGTCAGATTAATACCACGGGTGCATTGCAGGTAGTACTGATCGGTCGGTGGTAACGACGTATTATATTCTTCGGAATTAATGAGAACAAATCTCTCGGCATTGGTGGCATTGGCAACCTCTTCCCATTGTCCGGTCCGAAAGGCGGTCATACCGATATCATCGGGCGTCTCAAGATATTTGGTGCCCATAATACCGGTTTGCACCAGAGGACCCCAGCCCATATCGTAACCATCTTCATCATAGGTCCAAGCCAGATTTTCGGAACTGTCAGAGGCGACCAGATCACCGAGACGGCCATTCTCACCTTCTGCATTGGGGCCGCCGATGTCAAAATCACTGTAAACTGCAAAGGCAAAATCAGGATAATCGACAGTGGTGTCGTTGGTTATTTCCAAGACAACAAAAAGCAGATCTTCATTATAACAATAGTTCCACTGATAAATAGTTTGAGTCAATTTTAAACCCAGACTGCGTGATCCTTCGGCATCGGCAAAACGATAGGTTGATTGCTGTAAGGCTGTTGGTCCGCCGGGATAAAAATCATCGTTGGTTGTTGAGTATATTTGATTGTAAACCCAAGCAGAACTATCAGCATTCCAGATCCGCCAGCCATAGGCAGCATTACCAATACCGGCACCAGTTGTATCTAATGGATCATAATCATATCTGGTGGTATCAGTTGATAGTCTTATATTATAGCTATTGACTCCCGAAATATTGGATGGCAACGGTTCGGAATCTTCATAGGTATCAAGAACAATTGTGTCTCCCTCGGCAGTAACGGAGCCAAACCAATATTTCATTTCGCCAATATAGTCGCGACCCGAATTTTTTGGCCATTCTCCGGCAGGGTATCCATTATAACTATAATTAGGCATACGGCCATAATTATCAACCCTGATGACAATATTTCCTTTGTCATGAATTACATAATCTACCACAGCGGGTGAGGGCTGAGCAGTTTCAGATACCTTCCCAAAAGCTGTATTTGATAGAATTAATAGAATAAAGGATAAAAATCCTATTAAGCATATTTTTTTGGGCAATCCATTCATATCTTAACCTCTTTAGAAATTGAATTCCAATCCGACCCTGAATGTTCTTGGCGCGGAGAAATTTTGGGGATCATTAGCCATTAGACTATAATATCGATTAGCATCATCTTCAGTATATGGACCGTCACCATCCGGATCAAAACCTGCCCGTCTTCCATCATCGTTCGCTCGGCCGGTATTGCTATAGACATCAGTTATATTTTTGCGATTGAAGAGATTCTCAATTTCGACAAAAAATGAGAAAAACAGGTTATCCCTGTTAACAAAAACATCTTTATTAAATCTCATATCGACGGTGTATTTTGCCGGCAAGCGGGCTTCATTTAATCCACCTGTACGATAACCCTGATCATCGGTTACCGTATATGGAAGTCCTGAGCCATAGCGTCCTATCATATCAAGTCCCCATGCTCCGGGAATATCCATACCAAAAAGATTCCCTTTCCAATCACGCGGAACTCGATAACTGATATTGAGGGAGGCAGTATGTCTCTGATCAAACGCCAGCGGGTAGGCCTGAACCGGCATAGTCGTATCAGTAGTATTTGCTATGTAATTATAATATCCTTCGCGCGAATCGGATAAATTTCCTTCGGCAATCATATAACTGTAAACTAATGATCCGCTGAAATTGCCCCTGGCTATTTTTTCAATAGTGACATCAAAACCTGTTACCGATCCATAATCTTCATTGACAAATTGTGTAACCGGATTTCCATCGGGATTGATATCACGGGTCGATATTAAATTACTTATATCTTTATAATATGCAGTTACCGCCAGTCTGATATCATCGGACAGTAAATGATTAAGGCCAAGCTCATAAGCAATGGTTTTTTCAGCCTTTAAATCAGGATTGCCAACCAGCGGCAAACCGCTGTTTAAATTGGCTTCAAGATTGGTGTACATATCGGCGAAATTAGGGATCTGGAAGAAGTAGCCATAATTAAATCTGATGATCGATCTATCAGAAATCGGATGCGAGATACCAAGACGAGGAGAAATCTGCGTTTTGGCGCTGGCTCTTCTTTTTGAGGTACCAGCTGTATCAATTACATCTGGCCAATAGGCCACTTCTGAATTCAAATAATCATATCTTAAACCGGCGTTAATAATAAAATCTTTAAATTCCATTTTATTTTGAAAATAAGTCATGGCATATACCGGTGCCTGGCTATACTTTTCTCCGTATGGTTCATAGTTGTAAAATTGCTTCTGATCCCAGAAAAGATCGTATAGACGATATTCACCACCGATTCGCAATTGATTATGTTTATCAATCTGGCTGGTATAAGTCATAGATATGGCGTCATAATCGGTACTACTTTTCTGATAACGCGGATCAAAATCATCACCGGTAGTAAATCCGGTCAGGAAATATTCCTGGACAAGCATATCATAGTTGTCTTCATGAATTGTACCATTATATACACCGTTGGCATCTTCGGAGTATCCCGGCCATTGATCCCAGTAAACATCAAAGAGATGTTCTGGAGCAAATTTTCTTTCGGTATAGAAATGATTATAAGAAAAGTCCAGAATGGTTTTCTGACTATGTTGGTAACTACCTTTTAAACCATATAGATATGATTTTCTCTTATAAACTGGCAAACCATCTAAATTGAAATCATATGACCTTGTATTCACATCACGATGAACATACGATTCACCTTCGGAAGTATTATAGTTGCCGACCAGCGTTAATTTAAGATTTGGCGATGGTTGCATGCTGAGTTTTACCAATTGCGAATATTGAGTTTGGTCATTGTGGGGCAGAAAACCGTTATTTAGCAAATATTCGCCAGCGACAAAGAAAGTTGATTTAAAACCTTTAATAAAAGGAGTCGGGCCGGATAAATTATAACTTAAACCATTATTACCGGTTCTGGTCAAGCCCCGCCAATCACCTCTATATACATTATAAGGATAGGTCGCTCCTTCATAGAATCTTAACTTTCCATGATAAGAACGAGTACCCTCTTTGGCGACAGCATTAACAATACCTGATAACGCTTCGCCATATTCGGCCGGAAAACCGCCTGAGGTAAGGTTGATTTCCTCAAGAGCTTCCGGAACTATTCTCATACCAACATTGCCGAAAAACGGATCCTGGACCGAGAAACCATCAAAGAAATATGATACGGTTCCGGTTCGACCACCTCTAATATGTAAGTTGGAGTTGTCATCAACAACCGTTCCAGCCATATTGCTGATAATATTTTGCACCGATAATGAGTTGGGTATAAAGGATATCTGATCGGAGGTTATAGTTGTACGGGTGGCCGTTAAATCTTTTTGAATAGGTTCTCTTTGGGCGATGACCTCGACACGTCTTTTTAGTGGAATATCAACTTGATCAAGTTCAAAATCAATCGGAGTTGTCAGATCCAATAACACCCTTACATTTTCTTTTTGAACAGACTGAAAACCTATAATAGATACTAAGATTATATGGGTTCCAGCCGGGACATTAATAAAGAAGTACTCGCCATCAATGTCGGTTTGAGTCGCATTGCCATATCCATCAAGTTGAATTGTTGCCCCCGGTATTGGCATACCGGATTTGGCATCTTCTACAATGCCGGCGATTTTGCCGGTAGTTGACCCAAATGAAATTTGTGCAGCCAAAGCAACGAATAAAATTATTGCGACTAAAATACTAAATTGTTTTTTTACTTTCAAAACACTCCCTCCGTCGAAGGTGATCATTATATGTAGATCAAAAGATTTATATCCTTATCCATCCCCACCAATAAATTGCATTTTAGATACAATTTGATTGACGATATATGTCATCTAAAAGTATCGGTTGCCGTAGAATTTTCTTTAATATGGAAAGCAGATTAATTAATTATTTTTTCAGCTTTTCCCAAAAATCATCAAAAGCCAAAAATGCTGAATAAAATAATCGAAAAAAATTGGAAAAATTGATAAATCATTGATTCTGTCGCTTTCCGGTGTCAAGTTTTGGAGCAGGTTTCCCGATAAGAATATGGAGTACCTATAATTATGGTAATAGGAATTAAAACTACGCACCTGGATAGTTAAGGAGGGATAACGTCCCTTGATACAAAGGGTTACACAGACTTCTCGCAGGCGTTTCGCGGTTGTGGTAAACTTGGTTCTACTGCTATTGATTTTGGGGACGGCGGCAGCCGCCCAGAATATAGAGTTGGCTATTGTCTATACCGATAGTTTGACATCAACGTTACGGACAATGCGGGGAATTAAGAGGAGTATCGATCAAAAGAAGAGCAATGTCCAATTCCATGAGTATCTTTTAACCTCAAGCCAATCAGAAATTGAGGAAAAAGTCTCTGAAATTATTGAGCTGAATCCTCGATTGATTCTTACTATTGGCTCTTTTGTCACTCAGGAGATATCAGATAGAATAAAAAATAAGCCAATCATTTTTTCAGCTGTCCTTAATCCGGAAACCTCCGGGTTTGTAAAATCAAAAAATAATCCGGGTGGCATGATTACTGGAGCTTCGCTGGATATTCCTCCTGATATTCAATACAAATATTTTAAGCGGGTTATCTCAAATCTTAAAAAGGTCGGTGTTCTATATTCGGATGAAACGGCCAATCTCATTCCGCCGGCCAAGGCGGTTGCCTCGGAATTGGGACTTGAGTTAATTGCGGTAAAAATTGATTCTGAAAAAGATATTCCGGCGGCTCTTGAAAAATTACGGCGTATGACCGATGGTATTTGGTCGGTAGCCGATAAAAAAATATTTTCTCCTCGTTCAACTCGATTTATTCTTTTGAATACACTTAGAAACGGTATTCCGTTTATGGGTTTCTCCAGAAACCTGGTTGAATCAGGAGCTCTTTTCGCCCTTGATTTTGATTATAAAGATATCGGTCGTCAGGCCGGCAAAATTGCTTTGAAAGTATTATCAGGTAGGAGCCCGGCCAACATCAAAGTTGAAGTTCCCGGTATTATTTGGTTTCACTATAATGAGAAAACGGCCAAGCATATTAATATTGATGTTCCCGAAGATTTAGTGGCCATTGCCAAGGAGGTATACCGATGAATATCCTTGGCAGTATTAAAAAACTTGGGCTTCGTGAAAAATTTGTAATTGTAGTTTCATTGGCGATTATATCAAGTATGATAATAATCAGTGGGTATCTGATTAAGCGTCAAAATGAAATCTATCGTCAGGAACTGACCAATCGTGGTAATGCTCTGGTGGCCAATTTAGCTTATAACGCTGAATATGGTGTAATTCTTGAATCTGAAGAGGAATTGGAAAATCTGCTTGAGGGATTTGCACGTACCGATGATGTGATATATGCTCAAATTCGTTCTCTTGATGGCAGGGTTTTAGCCGAAACCGGTGAAAACTCTTATGCTCATTATATTGATTCACTTGAGGTCGGGAATTATTTGGCCAACGCTAAAAAATTGCCACAGAACTATTATACTTCCCCCAACGGAGATGATTTTTTGGAACTAAGGCATCCGGTCCAAACCAAGCGGCAGGAACATTCAAGAGAAAATCTCGGTACGGTAATGGGTTATCAGTCTCAGGATACTGATAATAATATGGAAACTATCGGTATTGTCAGGGTTGGTGTGTCTTTGGCCAATTTGCAGCTTGAAATCTCCAGATCACAAACGGCGGCGATACTTTTGACATTGATGGTTGTTTTTTCGGCCATAATTATAATGACCGCCTTCGTCAGGATTATTATACGCCCTATCGAATCACTCGTAAATATTACAGATCAGATTTCAAAGGGTGATTTGAGTAAAACCGTAGAAATTACACGTAGCGATGAAATAGGCTTATTGGCGAAGTCATTTAACCGAATGATAGATTCCTTGAAACAATCAAAGGATGAAATCGAAGATTACAATCGGACTTTGGAAGAAAAAATTATCGAGAGGACTCATGAACTTGAAGATGCTCAGCAGCAACTGGTCCAGACCGAAAAGTTGGCCGGAATCGGGCAGTTGGCAGCTGGTGTGGCTCATGAGTTGAATAATCCGCTTGGTGGAATTCTGGGATATGCCCAGTTCACTCTGGAAAAAATGGAAAAGAAAGACGTTACTTCACTTAATGAAAAAGATTATATGTCCTTTAAAAGATATATAAAAGATATTGAAACGCAATCCCGCAGGTGCAAGGCAATTGTACAAAACCTGCTTCGATTCTCGCGATCATCAAATAAGATAGAATTCCAGGATTCTGATATTAACCAGATTATTCAGGAAACCCTCACTTTTGTGGAACACCAATTTGTGATGAAACAGGTTAAATTGTTGAAAGAATTGGATTCTACAATTCCACCAATTCAGGCTAATCCGGGACAACTCCAGCAGGTTTTTACAAATATGTTGATGAATGGTCTCCACGCCTCAGAATCAGGCACCGAATTGGTCGTTTCGTCCAAATTCTTACCGCCTTTGGGAGAGTTCCCGGGAACGGTCGAAATTAACTTTACCGATCAAGGCAGCGGCATCAGCGAACAGGATATCAAGAAGATATTTGAGCCATTCTTTACAACCAAAGAGATAGGCAAGGGGACAGGATTGGGCCTTTCAGTCAGTTATGGAATCATAAAAGATCATAATGGTGAAATTAAGGTAAATTCGGCACCCAACAAAGGAACGACATTTACTGTCATGATTCCACTGGAGAAAATGAGCACACCGGCCGATAAATAAGGCTAAGGACAATTAAAAGGAATAAGATAAAAAATGGCAATGAACGCAAACATTTTGATCGTTGATGACGAAGAGGTCATGCGCGATTTTTTGCAGGATGTTCTCGAAAGCTTTAATGTTGAGATAGCTTGCAATGGAGAAGAGGCCATCTCCAAGCTGGAGAATAAGGAATATAACCTTATAATTACCGATATGAAAATGCCCGGTAAGTCCGGAGAAGATGTCGTCCGTTTTGCAAAAGGTAAATATCCGGATTCCCGGATAATTATTATTTCCGGATACTCCACTTTGTCTTCGGTTAGTAATGCCTTAAAATGTGGCGTTGACGCCTTTTTAGCTAAACCGTTTACGATAAAGCAAATTAGAACCGAAGTCGATAAAAGCCTGAGCGCTGATCCCGGCGGCAACCAACTGGGGGCGTAAATTTATATGAGAAAAAGTATTCTTATAGTTGATGATACCCCGGTGATCAGGGAATTTCTGCAGGAATTTTTTATCGATTCCGGATTTGATGCTGATATCGCCCAAAACGGCCGAGAAGGCTTGGAGTTGGCGTTAAAAAATGATTACTCCCTGATCCTTTCAGATGTCCATATGCCTGAAATGAGCGGGATGGAAATGATTAGCAAACTTAGAATGTCCAAAGCGGACGTTCCTATTATAATGATGGATTCCCTGCCGAATAAACAGGCTCGACTGGCCGCAGAATCCGGAGCACAAGGATGTTTGGCCAAACCATTTGATCTCGATGAATTAAGACTGATGGTTGAGCAAATAACCAATGGTAAACAAACCGTATCAAAGTGAATGACAACAATCAGATAAACGATCGACAGGCAAAATTCATTGTTGTTGACGATGAAGAAATAGTTTTGTCTTTGGTTCGGGATGCCCTTGAGGATTCCGGCTATCATATTGAACTTGCCAATGGGAGCCGCGAAGCTCTTGAAAAAATTGAAAAAGAATACTTCGATTTCATTTTAACTGATATCAGGATGCCCGATTGTGATGGTATCGAACTGGTACAAAAGGCCCGTCAGATAAACCCATCGCTGGGTGTTATTTTTATGACCGGGTATGCCAATCTCGGGACCGCCAAGGATGCCATTAAAGAAGGCGCCTACGATTACATTATGAAGCCGTTTGAACTTAACGAGATGCGTCAGGCGGTTAATAATGCGGTAAGGAAAAAACAGAAAGATTCCGAAAAAGCGATTTCCAGTGAGCTCAATCGTCTCTCAGATCTAAATCAACTGATGTATACCGTCGGCGATAGAAAATCACTAATCAGACTTTCGTTGGGATTTGCCATGATGCAATCCAAAGCGCCCAAAGGCTGTATCGTTTATAGAACCGATCAGGAAGATGAGATCGGTATTATTTCTGTTGATAAATTAAACGGTAATGAATTCAAAGAATCTACGATAAAATGTGATAAGGACTATTTTGAATTATCTTCGAATGAATTGGAATCGCCGTTTTTTGTAAGTTCTGTAAATGATCACCCCCTGTATAAAGAATTTCAGGATAAAACAATTGAGCAAATTGTTATTCCCTCCTGGTATAAAAGCGGCGATCGTCTAATAAATATCGCCCTAAAGGGTAGCCGTAAGTTGTACGGCTTTGTAATAATGGGTTTTAACGAGGATGAAGATTCTCTCAAAGGCAGTGCCATAAAATTCCTCTCAATAACCGCCAATCAGATAGCTATCTCGCTTGAAAATATAGCCCTTTTGGAAGAAACCAGAGTCGCCTATCGGCATCTGAAAGATCTGCAGGATCAAACGATTCAATTGGAGAAAATGGCCACCAAAGGCCAGCTATCAGCTGAAATCGGGCATGAACTGAATAACTTCCTTGGTGTTGTGACAGGAAATTTATCTTTAATGGAGCATCATCTTGGCAAGGGCAACTATGAAGAACTTGGGAGATACTTAAAAAGCGCGATTGATAATCTGGGGAACATAAAAAAATTCAGTGATGGACTAATGGATTTCTCCACTTTGTCGGCTACGATGGAGCCTTGTGATATAAATAATGTTGTCAATGATACCATTGAATATCTAAGTACTCAAAAGCGTTTTGATAATATAAAGATTGAATTTGTACCGTCTCCTGAATCTATCTTCACTAAGGCCGATATTGGCCAACTTCAGCAATTGCTTTACAATCTTATCTATAATTCGGCCGATGCTCTTAATGAGAAATCTTCCGTTGACGAGAAGAAGATAGAAATATCATCAGTTTACGAAAGTGATGGAGAAAAATTCTCAATTACAGTCAGAGATAACGGCTCTGGAATATCGGATGAATTTATTGATATTGCTTTTAAGGAACGATTTACCACAAAGGAAACTGGTCATGGGCTGGGCCTGATGGTTTGTAGGCGTATTATTGAAAATCATGATGGTAAATTACATGTTGAGTCCAAACACGGTGAGGGTACAATCATCAAAATCACCATGCCTTTGGTTTCAATAGAAAGTTCACAAGAAATTCCGGTTTAGTTGATATCCAATATCATATTTGAAGTATAAAAAAACGGGGTTACTGTTAAGCAACCCCGTTTTTCAATACTCCCGAAACCGCTTATTCTTTTAATACTCTGATGCCCCATTTTTGCGGGTTATCGGGACGCGAGGCATTAAATTCCGGAAATGAATGTGAACCATCGGTTTCAAAATAAACATAATATTTGCCAGCTTCCAGAGTGATATCGGCATTTACCATGCGATTTTTCCTGGCTCCACCGGCACGCTTGGTTTTTCGATAGGTCATTTCCCAAACTACATCACCGGTCTCAGCCTCCTCAATCCATCCATAGTCATGCATCTGGCCGTCGTCACCTTCGCCCAGAGCAATAATTTTAACCTTTTGTTCTTTATTCAATTCAAAAGATTGACGAACTTCCTCGTTGTCACCAATACCAACTAAATTAACAAGAATGTTGCCGCTTTCCGGTAAATCATCAAATGTTGGGACTGATTTGGGGTCAAAATTTTTGCCCATTCCGTAAATCGATATTCCCCACATATCCCTCTCGATTGGAGCCGATGTATTCCAGCGGCGATAGGCATGTGAGTCATCGGTAACATAATATACCATATAATCGCCCTTTGGAAGAGTTATGATGCCGTCAAATTTCCGATTCTTTTTCCCGCCACCAGCATGATCGGTGTTATACTCAGTCATTTCCCATACAATTTCGGTACTCGAAATATCTTCAATCCATCCGTAATCAGCGAATTCATCAGAATAACCAAACTCGCCCAAAGCAAAAATATGTAAATTCGTTTCTTTTTTAAGTGTAAATCCTTTTTGCTCAAATCTATTGTTTCTGACTTTTGTAATAGAAATTATAGTTGGTTCAGAGTAATCATCAACAAAATCGGTGATATGTTTTCTATCTTTTTCATCGGCCGGAAAGATAGTTAAGCCATAGTGAAGCGGGTCGTATGGCGGGGGAACGTTCCACTCGCCAAAGGCATGGCTGTCATCAGTAGCAAAACCGGCAATATAATTACCTGCGGGAAGATCAACCTCTTCATTGAAATATCTATTTTTCCTTCCGCCGCCGGCCCAGGAAGTATTCCACTTATCCATTTGCCATACTTTTTCCCGTGTGTCGGCATTCATGATCCAGCCAAAATCGACAAAGACACGGTCACCGGAAGAATATTCACCAATCGCATGAATAGTAAGTGACAAATCTTTTTTGAGAGTGAATCCTTTCTTTTCCAGAAAATCATCCTCCGGTTTGGAAAAATCAATTATCGCCTTTGCTTTTACATATTCAACCGGATTGAATTTAACAAAAGTGCCGCTGGGTGCACGAATAGTAAATTTTAGCTCATCAATTTCATCAAAGAAATCGTCATAATCGCCACCAAGAATATATGTATCGCCATCATCATCCGAGCCAAATATTGCTTCAAGGACATTTCCGACATCTTCAAAATCCTTAATTATAATATTTCCATCGCTAAAAATAAAAGATTCGCCAACAAAATAGATAATTTCATATCTGCCGGTCGGCAGGCTGATATTATCAGTATATTCCCTGAGGGTACGGGTTCTACGATACCTTTTGGTATCCTCATTGGCCAAAATCCATACCGGTTCTCTCGTATCGGCATCAATTATCCAGCCATAGGCCATCATAAAATCGGAACGTTGGAATTCCGCCCCAATCGCCTCGATTGAAATTTCGGTCTTATTTTTTAATTCAAATCCATCAACAACTAAATCACCTCGGGAAAAATCGGTAAAATCGCAAATAATATCATTAGCAGAAATCAAAACGGGCAAAGCCAAAACAAAAAAGGAGAATGTAGCCCAAAAAAGAACTCCCCCAGGGTGAGATTTATGTTTCATCGTTTCTCCTTCCAAAATATAATAACTATCCTTTGAGATAACTTACGATAACAGCGGAATTTAGTTTCACTTTTTTGCCCGTCTATAGCGCTATGTAAACAAAGACCCTGTTTTTCAACAGGGTCTATATATCTATTAGAAATCGGTAGTTCCGGTAAATTTAAAGGATTCGAGATGAATTGTCGGTGCCGAAATGCATCCGACCGAATCCCACCATGATGGGGTCAACTCGGTTTTGGCAGAAATTCCCTTAACATCTGAAAATGCCCGGACCATCGAATCGGTAAAGCGCAGGTTTTTAACCCCATGTTTGATTTGACCATCTTCAATCAAAAAGGTCCCGTCTCTGGTCATCCCGGTTAATACCGCCCGCGGTGTATCAATAAAACCGTTAATATAATGAAAGCGGGTTACAAGGATTCCCTTTTTAACCGAAGCTATCATTTCTTCTCGGGTTTTATCACCCGGAGCCACAAATATATTCAGCGGAATACCGCCTTCACCATGTTCATCGGCTGTCAAGCCATGGCCGGTTGATGGTACTCCTTCACGATTTCCGGTATTTCTATCATAAGCGACACCTTTGCCGACACCATTCTCGATCATATAAATCTTCTTTTTAGGGACACCCTCAAAGTCAAACGGCATCGCAATCGCATCGGTATTAATGGCATCATCATAAACAGACACAGAATCACTCATCAGTTTTTTGCCAATATTTCCCGAAAGAAAAGAGGTCTTGTCGATATATGCCTTGGAGCCGAACCCGACATAATTGACCCATTCAAACAAAGCCGCCGTCGCCGCCGGATCGAGAATGACTTCATATTCTCCGGCTCCGACCGCCTTTGGTTTTTTTGATTTAAAAGCTTTATCGACCGCGACATCGGCTAGCGCGACAGCATCTATATCTTCAACTCTTCGTGATAACCCAACCGAATAGCCGGAGGATGTATCAGACATCGCGATAATCTGAAGATTGGCAGTCGTTAACGCTTGATGACAACGAACCCCTTTGGTATTAAAAACTGCGATTTCACCATCGCCGGTGGCAAACGAACCAGCGGTTAGAAATTTCCGCTTATTGGCTCTGACAAACACTTTTTTCACCTGACGCGCACGATCTTTTGGTGAATATTTGGCGGTCGGTTCAAAGTATGTCTCTATCTTTGCGTAATCTTCAGGACCGGGGAGTCCGGGGAAATGTTCATTATCTTTTTGGTACTTGGCAATTTCAAACGAATTGGCAATTGCCGCCTTGAGATCGTTTTGGCTGATTGAGTTGGTCGATGATACGCCGATTTTTTGGCCAATAACGGTTCTGATATATATCGTCGCGTTTGATTCATTTACATTTTGATGAATCGTCGAGTTGGCAAAACGGGTCAATCCATTATCAGTTCCGATAAAAACAATTTCGGTTTCATCGGCGCGGCTCGATTTGACCACTTTCTCAAAAATCGAAAATAGTTTCTCTTTTCCTATCATTTGCTCACCCCAACTTTCACTTTACGGAATCTGGTCGGAGACGTTCCGTGTGCCACCCTGGCCGTTTGCATCGGCTCTCCCTTACCACAGTTAGGAACACCCCAGACATGCCAGTGGTTTTTATTACAGATAGCATCGCATGAATTCCAGAATTTTGGTGTCATCCCGGTATAGAGCGGATTTTTAAACATCCGTCCCAATTTTCCGTTTTTAATTTTCCAGGCGCATTCGGTGCCAAATTGGAAATTAAGCCGTTGATCGTCAATCGACCAAACCTTATTCATTCCAAAATAGATACCGTTCTCAGTGTCAGCGATCAGATCATCGAGTTCCCATTCGCCCGGTTCCAGATTGATATTGGTCATTCTGATAAGCGGCAAACGATTCCAGCCATCGGCCCGCATCGTACCGTTGGAGTGCTGATTGATTATCGGAGCGGTTTCCCGGCTCGAAAGATAACCAACATGCATTCCGTCCTGAATTATTGGCGACCGCTGTGCTTTAACCCCTTCATCATCGTACCCAAACGAACCAAGCGCCCCCGGAATCGTGGCATCGGCATTAATATTAACTATTGGTGAACCATACACGAGATCATTGAGACCTTCGATCTGCATAAACGATCCGCCAGCCAATGATATCTCGGTTCCGAGAACACGATCAAGTTCAATCGGATGGCCGCATGATTCATGCACCTGCAGGGCCATCTGTGAACCACAGATTATAATATCGGCTTCGGTATCGGGGCAATCATCGGCGGACAAAAGCTGTATCGATTCCTCGCGGGTCCGGTCAACATTTTCAAGAAGCTTCATCTCTTCGATAAATTCATAACCGCGGGTGGCAAAGTCGCCGCGATGAGAATTAGGAAACGATCTTTTCTGTATTTCCTGACCATCATAAGCGGTGGCACTGTAACCGGCGCCCGATTCAATAATATCCTGCTCGATTTCGGCACCCTCGGTTGAACAGAACAGCTTATAGGTCTTATAAAAATCAAGTGATGCCTCAGCGGTTTTGATTTTTTTATCAGATGATAACTGGTCATTGATTTCAAGCAGGAGACCGATTTTTTCATCAGTCGGAACCGCAAACGGGTCTTTTTCACAGGGCGATTTATAATGATCTTTATAAACTTCCTGATCGGCCAGTTTAACATCCTCTTTTTTGGCCGTCGCCGAGGCTCTGGCCGTTTGCAGTGCCTTATTAGCCGTTTTTTTGATATCGGC
>DAOUVS010000176.1 GCA_030667525.1 Candidatus Zixiibacteriota bacterium
GAAATTGTCGCATCTGCTTCCAATTCAATCGGCACTGAATATGCTTGCCAGCTGCCATCATCAATTTTATAATATGTAGATTCTAATCCATATCCTCCCGAGTTATCAGATGCCGTCAACTCAATGGATATTGGCTCGCAATATATGCCTTCAGTAAAATTAATCCCTGTAACCGGCGAAATCAGATCCGGCAATTTATCCGCAAAAGTAATTGAGTTAATCTTGAAGTAACCGTTGATAGTTTGATCCCATGGCCCAAAAATAACGTTGGCGGGAGAAAAGACTGCCTCAATGTATGCCCGATGATCAGTTATGCCAATTGCCTCAGTATGTCCGGTACAATTCATCCTTATTTCGCAGGAATACTCATGACCGGCAATTAAGGGTATATTCAGACATGCGACATCAAAAGGCTGATCCGAGTATATAATTGGGTTGGCATCAGTATAATGTTTGGTGAAAATATTAGTATAAGGAAATTCATCATGATAAATTTCCTTATGACTATCGGTTTCGTCATAGATCCACCAATCAAATGTAATATTTATTTGTGCCTCATTTCCTCCCCAGAAGTCATCCGCTCTTGGAACATATACAGCCACATATCCACTAAATCTGGTAACGATAGAAATATCGTAATTACCTGATTTAATACAATCAAAGCCAGTAAATCCAAGTTGGCCATAAGAAGCAACATCGCTCCTGCGTTTTACCGCATCAGCTTCGACCTTGGACAAAATTCCCGGGTACGCTCTTCCTAATGCAGCATTTTCTAAATCGTAAAAATACCAGGCATGATTCCCATAGCCGCTTCCAGACCCTTCACATACGGTGATATCGGTCGGTGGTGTTTTTGTCAGACTATTCTGAATATCCACAGACCAACTCAGTCCGGGCAAAATCAGAATAACAAAAATTAATCCCGTTAAAATTTTTGGTAAGCCGTTCATAGAACCTCCTTTTGTAATTATTTATAGACATTTCATAAATTGCTCACAAGCAGAATCGGCCTGCAACAAACTATTCTGAAATTATGTAATGATGCCTTACAAATGATTTCCGTTAAACCAGATGAAAATCAAGCGGAAATCAGATAAAATTTCCTATGTTTTAGTATAATAAATATATATTTATTGTCAATAGACAAAATTAATTATTCAAATGGAGACAACTTGAATCGTATTTTATTTATTATGAAATCATTATTAAAAATAGTTTTAGCAATTTCTATTGTGTTGTTAATACCAGCTTTACAGAAGCCTGCTTTTGCCGGAGAAGATATTATTATGTCAAAAGAGGAATTATTAGAAAAGGCTGATTCCCTCTTCAATTCTCGTCAATATGCGGAGTCCCGTAGAATTTATAAACAGATCGCCGAAAAGGCGGAAAATGCAAAAGACAATTCTTTGCTCACCGAAGCCTACTCGATGATAGCCCAGACATTTTTAATTCTGGATAAAAAGGAAATCGGTCGCGAGTGGATCACAAAAGCCCGCAATATTGCAAATTATGAAGAGCCGCTCGGCTGGTCGCGATATCTTGGCGTAAGGGGCCGTTTCGAGTGGAAGGATGATGAATTAGACAAAGCTGCCAAAACATTTATAGAGATGTATGAATTCTGCTCGGCGCAGAAATTTCACGAACGGGCAATAGATGCCGCTCATATGGTGGCGATCGTCAGCGACCTTGAAGAACAGGTAACTTGGGCAAAAAAAGGCATTGTCGAGGCTGAGGCCGGTAATGTAACCAGATGGCTTGGTCCGCTCTGGAACAATCTCGCCGCTACTTATGAAGATATGGGTAAATTCAAAGACGCGGTTGAATCGTATCTTAATGCCCGCGATTATCATTATAAATATGGCGATGAAACAAACAAAATGATCGCTGACTGGGCGGTTGGGCATGCTTATCGACTTAATGGTGATATCCAAAAGGCAGAAAAATGGATGTTTCCAGTTTTGGACTGGTCGACCAAACTAAATAACACTGAGTTTATTGGCTGGGCCAATAATGAACTGGGTGAAATTGAATTAACCAAAGAGAACTATCAATTAGCACTCGATTACTTTGCAAAGGCGAGCAGAAAGCTTCAGGAAGCCGATATAAAATATTGGGATCCTGATGGTTTCCAGAAACATCTCGATAAGATAAAAATGGTAAAACAGAAACTATCGGACGCAACCAAATAGATTCAATCAGTTAATCTTTTACCCCAATGAGAATATAACTGAGAGGAATTTTTCCTTCATTTTCGTGCTCCGCAAATTCTGTTGAGATATCATGGCTATATTCTGTAAATTCCTTTAGAATTATCCCATTATTGATAATTGAGTTTATAATATTTGATGTCGTATGGGTAAAATCATAAGATGTCTTTGACTCATACTTTGTCCCGCCGATATAATCAATCCCGTCATTGCCGACCCAGGGCTCGGTTCGGAAATATGAATGAACAATTTTGAGCGGATCGTCCGGGTCAAATTCATCTTCACCATCCCGAGCCAGCAAATCGCAAAAAGAATGATGCTCATAAATCATTAAATGCCCGCCAGCCCGCAACATCTTAGAAACAACTTTGAAATATTTATTCAAATCTGGCATCCAGCCCATCGCTCCGATAGTAATATATATCAAATCAAACGAATCGTAATATTCCGCGCCGATATCATATATATCTGTCCGGACAAATTCGCAATTGAGACCTGAGATTTTTGCCAGTTCCCGTGCCTCTTTAATCGCCTCATCGGAAATATCAAAACCGACCGCCGATTCCGCTCCCAAATTAACCAGCGACAAAGTCTCCTGACCATTATTGCAGCAAACTTGCGCCACCTTCTTCCCGGCCAGATCGATCTCTTTTAACTTCGCCGTTTCATATTTATCGAGAGTCGAAAAACCTTTTTGGGAGAATTTCTCCTTAAGATTATTATTCTTTTTGGCTCTTGCCTGTTGATGTTTCAGCGTCGCTTCATTCCAGGCCTCGCGGTTGGCATCGGTATATTTTTTAATTTCTCTTTTTGGCATGATGTCTGTTCCAGAAATATTTATTCCCCGCTTATCATTTCTTTGGTTTTATTATCCAGAGCTGTCTCAAAATCGACAATATGAGGCGTCAGTATCATGATACTTTCCACCTCTTCATCAATGATAACTTCACGCGAAAACAGTCCCGGCAGAATATGTCCTAACAGCGGAAATCGTTTATGAGATTTCGTCTTGTATGTCTGTGTTAGGCCACCGAGAAGAACCGACTCCCCATCTTTTACGATAACGGTATTGTCAATCATCTGGCCATTCTTAACGGGACTATTATCACTTCTACTTGCTTCAAGATTTGTCAGTTCAGCATTTATCTGCATAGTGATATAGCCGCTTTCTCCCACTGATGGCAACACTGATAATGTCAGTCCGGCATCGAGTGAATCAGTTTCATAAAGATTGGCATAAGCTGAATACTTGGTTATATATTTTACTCGACTCCCATCAAGAATGGTTGCCCGGCGATTATTAAGAGTCAATACTCTCGGTGCTGTACGTATCGTCGCCACGCCTGATGAATCCAACAGTTTAAGCGCATCAGCAATATATAAAGCCTGATTATAATCCCAGACTTCAGTTTCATAATCTCTTTGCTCCCTGGTTTCGGGAGTCGTAGTAAATTTTCTAATATTGTCAGTTTCATTATCGCTATAACGATATGAAATTCGGGGCCGGGAACGAATTAACAGTGCATCCCAGTCAATTCCCGCATCAAGTGCTTTTGATTTACTGATGGTCACGATCTTGACCTCGATCTCTATCTGTCGCGGAGGAACATCAGCTTCCCGAATAAGATCAGAGGCATATTCCAGATCATCAGCCTGTCCGGAAAGAATCAGCAGATTAGCGACATCGTTAAAATGAATATCGAGATGATGCCACCCACTCTCTGTTTCCCATTCCATGATACCGCGATTACCATCAAGATTAACTCCGAGGAAATTAAGCAGCTCGGCTGGCGGAATATAATCCGGCCTGATTGATAACACTTCATTTTGTGGTACCGGCCGCTGCGGAACATCGGTTGGCGGTTCGGATTGTGACATTGCCGGCACAATTAACATCTGCACCAACAATGTTAACAGCACTACTTCAAATAGTTTTTTGAACATATCCCACTCCTATTGAAATTGATAGTTCTATGTATTCACTATAAATAAATTATCTTTATGCAAACCTTTACTTCACCGCGAGGTACCACTCAACTGTTCGGCGCAGACCTTCGCTCAGAGTCACTTGCGGCTGCCAGCGCAGACGAGTCCGAATCCGTTCGATATTGAGAACCCGTCGGCGAATATTATCAATATCTCGTCTATCAATATGCTCCAGTATCGCCTCTTTGCCGACCTGTTCGGCTATTTTTGAAGCCATATCAAGCACCGATGTTTCGGTCCCGGTCCCGACATTAAAAATCATCCCATCGGCCCGAGGTGACAACAGCGCTAACAAAGTCGCATCGACCGCATCATCAACATAGGTATAATCGCGCGTTTGGTGTCCATCGCCATGAATCTGTACCGGCTGACCCTCATCAATCGCTTTGATAAATTTCGAAATAACTCCACAGTATGGATTCAACGGATTCTGGTGAGGTCCAAAAATATTCGAATATCGGACAACCGTGGCCGGGACAAAAAATGTCTCATAAAACGAATAACAGTAATTTTCCCCGGCCAGTTTTGAAACCGAATATGGCGAAAAGGTCAGCGGCGTTTCATCTTCGAGAATCGGCAGGATTTTTTGGTTGCCGTAAATCGACGCCGATGACGTATAAACGATTCCTTTCGGTTTGGTTTCACGCGCCGCCATCAGAATATTTAGTGTCCCGCCTATATTGGTTTTATAATCTTCAAACGGGTTTTTGGTAGATATAATAATATTACGTGCCGCCAGATGCGCCACATAATCGACGCGCGCCATCAAATCGCGAACAAGTTCATAATCAAATACCGAACCCTCGACAAATTCGTAGGCTATCCCCTCTTCAATGTTGCGTCGGTCACCGGTAAACAGATCATCAAGAACAATTACTTTGCCGCCGCTTCTGACTATCCGTCCAACAACATTGGAGCCTACAAAACCGGCCCCGCCTGTCACCAGAACGGTTGAACCGGTAAAATCAATCTTTATCATATTTTGGTTCCTATTTTTTTATTCTTAAGCCAAGATAAACAAGAGGCCGGGCCAATTTCCACCAGTCAAGAAACGGTCTCATTTTTGTGTACTGTTTTGTCTCCTGATGATAATAAATTGTAATCGGCACCTCTGTAAATCGGATATTCTTATTCTTAATCGACTTGAATAATATATAAGGCTCAAGCTCATATCTGTCAAGCCACTCCTGATTAATATTTATATCAGGATATTCAAAGATCGACAAACGAAATGCCCGAAAACCGTTGGTCGCATCGGTGATACGTCGTCCCACTAAAAACGACAACAGAAGCGAATAAAGTTTTGTCGTTATCTTTCGAAACGGTTGGTCATTAACAACCCGGCCGTCTTTTAAACGTCTGGAACCTTGTATAAAATCATAATCATCATTGACAACCGGTGTCACCACCCTGCTTAATTCCTTTGGCTCGTGCTGATCGTCAGACGAAAGCACGGTGCAAATATCATAACCATTTTCTATTCCGTAATTTATTCCGGTTCTGATCGCGGCGCCGACACCTCTGTTTTTCTCATGCCTGAGAACAATCGCCCCTGCTTTTTCGGCCTCATCAGAAGTACCATCAGAAGAGCAGTCATCAACAACCATAATTGTGGCGTCAAAGCCGGTTGCTTTTATTTTCTCAACAACCCGCCCCACCTTGCCGGTTTCATTATAGGCCGGTAGAACAATCAGTATTTTATTACTGTGTGAGTTCATCCTCTTCAAGAGCTTCCTCTTTTAATTGTCTCAGTGACAAATGCTCTTTTTTAAGATAATAAAATCCCATCAGCGTGATTGGGATAAATTGCGCCGCGTGCAAAACTATTGAACATGAAACAGCACTATTAGTATCGACACCAAAGCGACTCAGCGTAAAAACAACACCGGCATGATAAACTCCGATAAAGCCGGGTGACGATGGAATCAAAATCGAAATCGAAACCACCACCAATAGTACGTATGAGGCGTAAATCGGCAGATCAAAACCGAACGCATAAAATATAAATATATTGGAAATACCCATACAGAGCCAGATAAGCATTGTATGGCCAGCAACCCAGGTCGTCTCTTTCCAGTTTTTAAGAAACAGTAATCCTTTGGAAAATTTCATTACTGTCATTTCAATTTTTCCCTTGATAGTTTCAGGAAGGAAGAACAGATACTTGGTTATTAATCTTCCTGAACCCTCCGGTTTAAAGACAATAACAATCGCAAAAACAAATCCAGCCACCGCTATCCCTAAAGATAACAGGATTC
>DAOUVS010000257.1 GCA_030667525.1 Candidatus Zixiibacteriota bacterium
CGGAAATATATGTCCTGGTCGGCAAAGATCTTCGGGAACAGAATTATCATCGGCCAAAATCTCAATTGTCCTGGCCCTGTCCGCCGCCGAAATACCGGTTGTTGTTCCACTGGCGCCATCAACCGAAACAGTAAACTTGGTGCCATGCAGAGCGGTATTAGTATCGACCATCTGATGCAGTTTCAGCCGCTTCATTCTTTCTTCTCTGATAGGGGTACAGATCAAGCCACGGCCATGAGTCGCCAGAAAATTAACCGCCTCAGGCGTTATCATTTCGGCAGCCATGATAAAATCGCCTTCGTTTTCGCGATCTTCATCATCGACAACAATAATTATCCGCCCCTTTTTTATCTCATCGATTGCTTTTTGAATTGTGTCAAAATTAGTCATCGTTACTCCAACTTGTATTGTTCCATCCACTGTTTATCAATTTATCTATCGTTATATTATTTTTTGTTTTATTAGTCATCATTCGCGCTATATATTTGCCAATTATATCAAACTCCAGATTCACGAAACTCCCTTTCTTGAAATTCTGCACCGTGGTCGCATAACGCGTATGCGGGATTATGTTGACCTTAAGAATATTTTTCTCTAATTCATTTACCGTCAAAGATATCCCATTGATTGCCACCGATCCTTTCGGAACCAGATAAGAATCAAATTCCTCAGGATATTTGATCGACAATTCGGTCGAACCGCCGATTTTGCGAATATCGTTTATCTCACCGAGACAATCGACATGACCGGAGACCATATGTCCGCCCATTCGATCGGTTGGTAAAAGCGCCCGCTCAAGATTGACAATATTTCCAGAACTGTATTTGGCAATTAATGTCGTCTTCACTGATTCGGGTGATGCTTCAACTACGATACTATTCTTATCAAATTTGGTCACTGTCAGACAACAGCCGTCAACCGCGACCGATTCGCCCAACTCGACATTTTCAAACGGAATATCCGGTTTTATTGTCAGCAATTTATAATTACCCCGTGAGCCAACAGTTGTTATCGAACCGGTGCTTTGAATCAAACCCGTAAACATTATTTATCCTCTGGGTAGCCGGTGAACAGACAATCTTTGCCGATTTTACCGACTTCATACTCTTTAAATCTGATCGCGTTATCCAGATGTCTGATCCCCAAATCTTTTATCGTATCCATACCTTTTCCTATAATCATAGGCGCTATTACAAAATGATATTTATCGACCAGATGTTCCCGAATAAATGAAGTTGCCAGTCCGGAACCTCCCTCAACAAGCATTGAACTGATACCAAACTGCCCCGCCTGGTCAAGAAAATCACTTAGAGATAAGCCGTTTTTATTCTCTTTAATTTTCCAGATAATAAGATTTTTGGCTTTTAGCTTTTCGGCAGACTTCGCTGAAGTGGCTATAATCGTCTTGTTGTCATTATTAAATTTATACAGATTGATGTCTTTGGCGAAATCAAGATTCCGGGAAATAATTATCCGATACGGATTATTTCCTTTTACCAATCTGACTGTCAGACTCGGATTATCGGCTTTGACCGTCCCGGCACCGACTACAACCGCATCATATTCTGCTCTTAATTTATGAGCAAATTTCAGACTGCCCGGCCCGGAAATCCATTGCGAATGACCGGTTGAAGTTGCGATACGACCATCGATCGATTGCGCCATTTTCAAAACCACAAACGGTCGTTTGGTCGTTATATATTTCAGATAAACTTCATTTAATCGTTTGGCCTGTTTCGCCAGAACATTACCGACGATCTCAATTCCTGCTTTTCTGAGACACTTTATTCCACATCCATTAACAATCGGATTGGGGTCTTTGATAGCATAAACGACCTTTTTAACGCCTGCTTTGATGATTGCATCGGTGCAAGGATCGGTTCGCCCGACATGACAACAAGGCTCAAGAGAGACATATATAGTGCTGTTATTAGCTAATTTACCGGCTTTTCTTAAAGCTACTCTTTCAGCGTGAGCAGTTCCTGCCTTGCGATGAAAACCTTGCCCGACAACACGATTGTTCTTGATGATAACCGCACCGACCATCGGATTCGGCGAGGTCTTCCCTCTCGCCTTTTCGGCCAGTTTCAGCGCCATTTCGATATATTTTTCGTCTGCCTTATCGGCCATAAAAAAACCCCAATATATATCGGGGCGAGTATTCAGGCGTACGTTTTTACGCCAAAACTTTATCTTCTCCCATCCGGACTATACCGTCGGCATCGGAATTTCACCGATCCAACCAGGATTAACTGGCTCGCGGGCTATCACCGCCGGTCGAGGACTTTCGCCTCACCCCGAAGATTCTTACATGAATATATACGTAAATAAAAAAAAGGCAAGAGGAAAATGTGAGAGATTATGAGGCAGAGTTTTTAATTATAATTATTGATCCGCCATCCTCTGCTTACGGAATCTCAACAAAATGAAATACTGAAATAATTTGGATCGCCGTTTTGGAAGGATTCCTTAGTAAGGAAGAGTTTTGACAGCAATATTATTAGATAGTAACGATTGGTTGAGTAAATCATCCTCGGTTCGCATTGCAAAATAATAGGTTGTGTTCATCTCCAGGCCTGCGATTTCAAATGTTTCTATATTGCCAGCAGTTTGAGGGATTGGTTCGCCCAAACATTGATTCGCCAAATGCCAATTGAGTTCCGTAATTTGATTTTTGCTATATCTTATATCATAATAGGAAACTTGTCCGGTATCGTCAACAATACCAGGAGCGGTCCATGATAGCGTTATGGAATGATCAGTTGTGTCAATTACGATTAAATCGTCAATAACTTGCAGGCCTCTAGTTTTTCCGGTGGCATTATTCGAAACAATGGAAAATGCCGAGTTATTAATAGAAACCTTTGCTGCAAAATAATAGGATGTTCTTGAAGCGAGATTGTTGACAATAATTGAATATTCATTATCCGTAGATATATTTATGGTACTATCCAGACACTGTGTCGCCATATCCCAATTTGAATCTGTTATATATTCATAGTAATGCCTAAAATTACAATTGATGGTAGCACTATCATTATTTGTAGAGTTGATATATGTCCATGATAACGAGATTGTATTCAGACTTGAATCAATAACTGCAAGGTCTTCTATGGTATCAGGCAATTCTACTTTGGAACCCGCTGGATTACCACATGAACCAAAAATAATAAAGCTTACTAATAGAATCCCCAAAAGGACAAGATGTAGGCGTTTCATACAAATATATATCTCAAGTTTTTTCATCAATTTTATTTCAATAACACCATTTTCTTAGTCTTGACAAAACCATCGGTCTCAAATCTATAAAAATACATACCGCTGGCAACCTCTTGACCATTCGAATCCTTGCCATCCAAAATAATCGAATGTTCTCCAGTCGTCTTTATTTCATCGATAAGAGTTATTACATTTTGCCCAAGAATATTTATAACTGTTATTTTTACTCGGGAAGACTTTGGCACAGAATAATTAATTTTTGTAACGGGATTGAATGGGTTGGGATAGTTCTGCGAGAGAGCGTAATCATATGGAATCAGATTGCCTTCATACTCGATGAATGTGGCAACCTCAAAATAGTAAAATGCTCCCATATCATTTCGAGTACCATCAGGATCATTATATAATGGATCAGGATCGCCAGCATCTATACAGGGCGATTCAGGAAACAAGTGATAATCTAAGATGGACGCATCTACAAACAGAGGGTCTTTATAAATGTCATTTAAACCTGATATAACTTCATCCCCAAAATAATCTATGGAATTATTCCAAAAATCGTTATAATCTACTTCTTGTATCCTGCCAGAAACGGCATATTCACTACAATTGGTTACAATATTATTTTTGAAAATTGCCGTACCGGTGCTCCATACAGCTATATTATTTTGATCAAACACATTATTAACAATAATAGCGTGGCCCCTATTGACGCCAATACATCCTTCTCCCTGGTTATTAAAGAAAATATTTCGGGTTATTAAAGCCGTGCCAGAACCGACATCAAGATTGACCCTGGGGGTGCCAGAACCACTGCTGCCATAATGAACATAATAGTTCTTAAATATATTGTTTTTAATTATCACATTCGGTTTGCCAACTATTGCAATAACATAATCGTAACCGCCATGATCGAACATAAATCCGCTAACCTCCATA
>DAOUVS010000332.1 GCA_030667525.1 Candidatus Zixiibacteriota bacterium
GAGATTTACATTTTTGGGGAAAGTGGTTTGCAGGCATTGAGGGAACTATTGACAATTTTGATATATTAATTTATGCCGATATTCCGGCCGATCCGCCATCGGTACCATTTAGCAGACCGGGCGCGCTTTTATGGCAGTACACAGCAAATAATTTTACGGTAACGCGCTTTGCAAGAACAAGCCCGGGAGGATGGTATAGCCCAGCAACAGGTGAGGCATTATCTGATGTCCAGCAGGACTATTTTCAATATGATATTTATTTTGATGATCCGCAAACATGGTTTGAACAGGTCGAGGGAACAATTTATTGGATTCAAATCGCTTGCGAATGGAGCGTCATAGGTGAATGGGGCTGGATGTCAAGTCTGAATAACTTTAACGATAATGCCATTTATTGGCGTCAATCGACGGATGAAAGGATCGAATTATACGAACCGGGCAGCAGCGACCCGCTAGATTTTGCTTTTGTGATTACCGCTGATGCAAATGCTACTGATGAGGGTGCCTGCTGTTATCCCGAGCCAACCGGCAGCGGTGATATGTTATGTATTCTCACTTCACAGGCAGATTGCGAAAACAACTTACTTGGTACATATAGAGGTGATGGAACGCTTTGTCAGCCGATGGAGGCCTGCTGTTTGACCAATGGTGATTGTATTATGGCTGATCCGATTTGTTGCGAAACGGTGCTACTGGGAACACCGATGGGAGCCGGTTCGGCTTGCACTGCTCTTGAGGCCTGTTGTTTTGATAATGGCAGTTGTTTGGACCTCGATCCGCTCTGCTGTGTTGATATGGGTGGGAATCCTCAGGGTCAGGGAACCGATTGCGCCACTACGACCTGTGATACACCTCCTAAAATCTGGTATCAGGCACCGGACCGGAGCGAAAAGGTATTGAGTGTCAATGCCACATTAGAATCTGCCGTTGTAGGCCCTGACCTCACTTATGTTTTGGCCGATGATTTTTTGTGCGCCAAAACCGAGCCAATCACAGAGATACATATTTGGGGTTCGTGGCTTGCCGACATTTATACACTTGATGATCCGGGAAATGTTATCTTTCATATCAGTATTCACTCTGATATCCCGGCCGGAGAATTGGCCCAGTGGAGTATGCCGGGTCCAATACTAATGGACTGGTATCTAGGTCCGAATGAATTCAGTTATAAAAGCACCAATTTAACTGGCGATCTGATGGGTTGGCTTGATCCGCCTGAGGAATGGCTTCCAATAGGATATGATTTTGAATATGAGTATATATTCCGTTTTGATGAGACGAATTGGTTCATTCAGCAAGGTACGGAGCAGTCACCGATTATCTACTGGCTGGATATTCAAGCGATAGTACCTGATGGGTCAAATACTCAATTTGGCTGGAAAACGTCTGATGATCACTGGAACGATAATGCTGTCTATTTTGAAGGCGAGGATGATCCCCAGCAGTTACTCTGGATAGAATTGGTATATCCGCCTACACATCCTTTTGCGCCCAGCCCTGTCGATCTGGCATTTTTGATTAGCGGACCATGTGATTGTGAGCCAGGTGAAGCCAATGGTCTGCCGCCGGTTAATATTCTGGATATTGTCTATCTAATCAATCACAAATATAAGACCGGTCTGGATCCGATGCCATATCCGTTGTGTAGTGGTGATCCGAATTGCGATTGTATGATCAATATCCTTGATATTGTGCTATTGATAAACTACAAATATAAAGCCGGTCCGGCTCCATGTAGCTGCCGCGATTTTCTGCATAATTGCGGCGAGCCGCTAAGATAATTGAATGTTAGAAATACAGTTCTTCCAAAAAGCCCCGTTTATTGCGGGGCTTTTTTTATTATTCCCTGACATATTAAAAATACTCAATTATCTTGCTTTGAGTCTTTTTCTTGAATAAATTGGTCAAACTATAGATTATTTGGAAATAAACAGATTCCTTTAGTTGGAGGATTTATGAAAGATAAACTCGGAAATGTCCTTGACTGGCTTAAATCGAAAGATGTCGATTATGCCGATTGCCGTTTTGTCAGGGGCGAATCAGAATCGATCCGTGTCACCAACGGTATTGTCGATACTCTCTCGAAAAATATCAATGTCGGTGTCGGGGTCAGGGTTTTGCATAACGGTGCCTGGGGGTTTGCCGCAATCGCCTCGACCAAAGAAGCCGATATTAAAAAAGCGGCTAATAAGGCACTGCAAACAGCCAAAGCGTCGGCGATGGCCAAAAA
>DAOUVS010000180.1 GCA_030667525.1 Candidatus Zixiibacteriota bacterium
ATCAATACCGCCGGCCCCGGCAATCATATTTTTGACAAACCGCTCATGCCCGGGAACATCAACCAGTCCGACTCGTTGACCATCCTCGGTATCGTACCAGGCAAAACCGAGATCAATGGTCATTCCCCGCTCTTTTTCTTCCGGGAGTCGATCGGGATCAATCCCGGTCAGACGCGATATAATCGATGATTTCCCATGATCGATATGCCCCGCTGTACCTATCACAAACATAATTTTATAACTTGGGGATGAGAAGTTTTATTGTACTTATTAATGAGTCCAAATCATCTATGTCGATAGCTTTGAGATCGATTATAAACTTATCGTCATTGATACGACCGATCACCGGAGAATCAGCAGCACGAAACAATGTCGCGATTTTTTGAGGAGAAAGTTTGCTCTGAAAAACCAGCCCGGCCGATGGCAGATACACTTCAGGAAGAGACCCACCGCCCATTTGTCCCTCAGTAGGTTCCAATTTGATTTTATCTCCGGCCGAAAGTTTTTTCAATATCTGTTTACCGCGTTTATCAAGTTCGGTTTTATCAACAACGGCAAGTCGCCAGAGTTTGATTTTCTCTTTCCAATTTCCATCGAGATAATATCGTAACAGCACTTCCATCGCCGAAAACACTACTTTATCAACCCGCATCGCCCGATAAACCGGGCTACGTTTTATTTTGGCAATCAGTTCTTTTGACCCGACAATCAAACCGGCTTGCGGCCCGCCAAGAAGTTTATCTCCTGAAAAACAGGTCAAATCGGCACCAGAACGAACCGATTCGGGAACGGTCGGCTCTTTCGTTTTAATAAATTCCGCAGTATTGATAAAAACGCCACTGCCCAGATCATTTACGACCGGAACCTCATACTTTTTGCCTAATTTGACCAGTGTTTTTATATCTACTTCGCCGGTAAATCCTTCGATGGCGAAATTGCTGCGATGCACCTTAAGTATCAGCGCCGGGTTTTGTTGCATCGCTTCTTCATAATCATTGAGTTCGGTAATATTTGTGGTTCCAATTTCCAGCAGTTGTGCGCCTGATTTTTTTATTAAATCCGGAATTCTGAAACCGCCGCCGATCTGCACCAGTTCACCCCTCGAAATAACAACTTTCCTTCGATTAGCCAGGGTATTGAGAATCAGGAATAATGAGGCGGCATTATTATTGACAATTGCACCTGCTTCAGCATTAGAAAGTAAAGATAAATACTTCTCGGCCAGTTCGCCTCGTTTCCCCCGCTTGCCGGAAGTTACGTCAAATTCCAGATTGCCATAACCGGTCACATTATCTTTGATATTTTCGAAAAGAGATTTCGAAAGTGGTGCACGCCCCAAATTTGTATGAACCAGTATTCCGGTGCCGTTAATTATCCGGCTGATCCTTTTCTGAGAAACTAATTCTATCTCTCGAATAATTCTCTTGCGAAGTCCATCGTATGTGATCTCAGTCAATTTTTTCCCGAATTCAGCTTTTATCGTATTTACAACCGACCTGATAATCTCAACAATTAGAGGACGGGCAAGATCCGCCGAGGCCTTTAAAATAACTTTATCCGAGGTCAGAATCTCAACCGCCGGAATATCTCGTCGCGATTTAATTTCAAAATTCTTTTTCATAAACCATACATCAATTCTGTTACTACCCGGCCGACCGACTCAAGCGATGCCGCAGAGCATTTATCAGCATTATCGTGAGTTGTATGCCAGTATTTATAATCAAAATCTATAATAACTGCAGACTGAAGTCCTATCGTCATAAAGGAAAGATGATCATCATAAATAGCATGTTTGACCGAATCAACAAAAACGGTCTCGCCCAGCTTTGCGGCGGTGTTCCAAATCAGATCGGTAATCTCAGGAGAATATTTATTGGAATGCTCCTCCCGATATATTTTCAAATCGCTGTCGCCGATCATATCAATCACCACGGCAAACTCATATTTTCCTTTTATATCTCTTTTTATATAGTCTTTGGCGCCAAGAAAATATTCATCAAGGTCGCCGGGACGGCCAAAATCTTCGCCGTCAAGTAATAGCAGATCAATCCCGATCTGAGGATTCTGGGAGACAAAAAGATTAGCCAACTCCATTAATACCGCCACACCCGAGGCGCCATCGTTGGCACCGTCAATCCAGTCTTCTCTTTTATCAGGATTTGCGTCGTATTCAGCACGCGGCCGACTGTCATAATGAGCCGCCAACAGATACCGTTTGGATATATTTTTATCGTCGGGATCAAAAGAAGCAATTACATTGATCATTGTAATCGGCTTGCCGGATTGCTTGCTATTATGAATAAATTGCATCGTATCGCTACTAATTCCAAGACTATCAAAAAAGCTTATAAAATATTCTCTGCATCTGGCCGCATTCTCGCTTCCCGGTACGCGGGGACCAAAAGATACCTGTTTCTCTAAATATTCATAAGCCCTTTGACCATCAAAAACTGGAACCTTTGTTTGACCTATTTTGGTATCGCAAGAAAAGATAAAAAGCCAGGCCAAAATTAGCCAGATGAAGTTGATGAATTTAATATTACGCATTGTTGTAAATAAAAGGGATGAATTATCCAAATGTCAATTAAATATTTAGAACCTGATCTCGACCCAGATACGAAGTTCGCGAACATTCGATTTTCTTTTCTGAGCAACATTATTGGTGGTCGACCATTTACCCGCCAAACCACCATTGATTTGAGATGAAAATGAATACGACATGGATGGAGTCACAACAAAGTTTGTTTCATCCCCGGTAGTACTATAGCCGCCACCTTTTGCGGCGCTTTCTTTCATTTGCCTGCGAAATGAAATGTCAGTTGATAATGATAAATTTGATCTGAATTTTAATCGTCCAAAAAATGGCAATTTAATTCCGCGGGGTGAATTAAATGTATACTTAATAGAAAAAGAGGTATTAGATACTGTCGTTCTGTTTCGGCTGGAAACTTCGCCACTTTGCGAATTCAGAGATCTGCTTTCTGATACAGTGCGATCGGTCAAGAAAGTGAGCTGGACACCTCCCAGAACATTTGCCGTCAGTGATAAAAGCGGGCGCTGACTGGTACTTGTTTTCTCAGAAGTTTGATAACCTGTTTGAAGATCATACGTCTTATCGACCGCTTTAGTATAGCCGGTACGCGGCCTGAATTTTCTGATAATGGCATTTAAGAACTTAACTGTTTTTAACTCCCCAATTGTGAACTTTATATCAGGGAAGATGGTCGAAATGGTTTTATTACGGTTAGTTGCCTTAACAATATCTCTGGTAATTTTTCTTGTAAAACTAATATCTGTTTTTAACCCTCCAAAAAACTGGGTTCCCGTCCTAAACGAATAACTTGTTAGTTTAGAAATTGCGGTAGATCTGGTCGTTCCGGAAGTTGTCGATTTAATAGGAACACCAACACCATCAGTAAATCCGAATCGGAAAGCAAGCTGTGCCCGCTCGGTGAGTCCGTTATAAGAATAACTGTACCTTTCATTAAAATCATATCCAATTGGTTTGAGCCAACTGGTTAAAAATGTAAGTACTTTTGATGCAGGTCCCAGAACCCGTTTCTTAAGGCTCTTCTTTGGTTTCACTTCGGTAGAATCTATCTCCTTAGCGGAACGTCTGCCTCGACTTCTCCGATTCGTTCTTGATTGATCTTTTTCAGAAATACCAAGACTAAAAAGTTTTTGATGATCAAATGAACCATTAACACCATACGATTTAGTGGAGCTGGCGTGACGTGTACTATCCCTGACATCTATTGTTTCGCGATAGTCCACGCTATAGATAAAATTATGAGTCAGAAACGAAAATAGTGAGAATTGATAATTGGCGCCAAATGTTTGCCCATAACTTGTTTCTCGACCCAACCTGAAAGTTTTTGGATTAAGTGTGATTTTCACTTTATAGGGGTCATTGAGATCACGTATGGTACTCATGCTGTAATTTGTTTTCAGATTATTCGAGACATCATAATCCAATCTCGCGTTTCCGCTAAAAGCCCTTTTTAGCGTTTCGGCCACAATCCCGCTTGAGTTTTCTGAAATACTCAGATTCCTGTCAAAATTACCGCTGGCGCTGATGGATTTCGGGAAAAAATAAAATTTGGACCCGGAAAGTTTTTTAAGCACCGGTATCGGGCTGGTCCAGAAAAACGGTTTAATACCTGGAACCTTTGTTATTCTGAATGAATAACTTCCATTAATACGATAAGTCTCGGTAAATGAAGATGGTCGCTGCGGCGATCTGCCTTCCACCCGGTTATAAGAGAAACTCGTTTTAAGCGGGTTCAGGATCATTGTAAAAAACGGGTTCTTTGTTTTCTTGGCAAATGATTCGGATATCGAAAATCCCTTACTTTCACTTATAGTGCTTTCATCATCCTGCAATTCAGGCGGCAAAACAATATCAGAATTTGTTTTCAAACGGGGTACGATAGTTTTTTTACTATAAGATATGGAAACCGGGATATTGGCCGAAAAAGAGCGAGGAATCAGTTTGTTTAGATTAAGCGATAACCCGGCTGAATATGATGTCGATGTTTTACCGCTGCCCAGATTAGCGCCAGAACCGCTGGATGATGACAATTTTTGAAAATAACTGTCTTGATATTCATAGTTTCCGCGATAAGTAAACAGATCGGCCATATTACCGCTCACAGCAACGCGCGCCGCCGTTCCAACATCTTTGCGAACATCAATAAGCTTTAACTCGTTGACCCAGATATCACCGGAAGGATGAAAATAGGCTGCATTCTTTTTAGAAATATTTACCAGCCCGCAGGCAAGATATTTAACTCTTGTAATGGTTGGGTTGCCCCAAACACGATAGTTACCATCAATAATTTCATTAGTATCAGGATTATCCTCTTTTGCCTGAAGGAGATATTCCTTTAAGGCAGTAATTTCATTAAAATCAATATTGACTTCATTATCGGCGTGCCAGCCCGGTTTCAATATTGTCCGATACTCATAATATCTATCCTCCGCGTCACCCAGCCTGAAGAAGAACAAAATAGAATCGGTATCAGGCGCGCCATGTACCAGCATATTAAGTTTACGATATCCGGCATAGTTAGGAGTATCATAGAAAAATCTTTTGGCAATACAGGTATCGCCCGGATTTAAATTCTCATAATGAAGCAACAGCGATTGTTCCGGTTCAACAATATCATTGGTTTTATCATAGAAACCGCTGACTCCGGGCGGCGGATCGTTTTTGTATTCGGTATTTTCCTGATTATTAATAACCGCAACACTAAATTTACTCAGATCAGTGAGAACTAAGTTCTCAGGAAGAATAACAGTAGTATCTTCCCAGTTTGATTGAATTATATCTGCCGCGGCAATACCAATTTGAAGCGGTTGCTCACCAGACGATTCAAACCATAATCTGATAAATTGTATCTTCGCCCAATCAGCATCTTCAAGAGATCTGCTGCGTAACATATCCAAAGCGTCAGGATCGCGAACCGGAATACGGAATGTTCGCCACCCATTATATTCCGAACTATCGACAAGAAACCGGCTATCGGCCAAATCTATTTCAAATGAAAAATAGTTATTCTGTTTATCAAGATCACCTTCACGGTCCAGATCTTCCGTATCAGGTCGGCCTAAACGACCGGGATCAAATTCATTCCCTTCGGTTCCATTTATAAACCTGTAATCGTAAGGATCTTCGGAGCAATCTTTACACCGGATGCCGGATCCATTATACCACCAGTTATCTCCGGACGGATCAGGGTTCGTAAGCCCATTATATTCCGGTTCATTGTTGTCAACTAAACCATCCAACCCGATATCTTCTCCCGGGTCAATGAACCCGTTGGGGATTAGAGAATAAGGATCCTCTTTATCTTCAGTATCCAAAACTCCGTTATTATTAAGGTCTTCCGATATCGACCCCAACTCAACATGCATGATACCTTGTGTACCGTGAACCCTGAACTCAAGAAGTTGTGCCCGGTCCTGGTTTACCACGCCGGTTGACAAACTCCGCATTATTCCGGTCCAACTTTTTGGTATTATTATTGAAGAGTCAGTCGGAATATCAGGATCAACAACATATATAGTTGTATCAGAAGGAAGTGGAGTAAATTCAACCCATAAAGTATGAGTCCCGGTTTCACCCGGTCGAAGTTCACGATCCCAAATTTGATTGGTGGCTATCTGTGTATAAGGATTAAACCAGATCATCCGCGAGCGATAATATTCGGCATCAAGACCATCAGGCCTCGATGACTTGGTCCATGAATCTCTGAAGATCCCCATTGAATATGAGTCACGACTCCCTTCAAAATCATCAATATAGGCAGCACCATCCACATTCGGATTGGGATAAGATTGAGCGACCTCGGCCGAAACCTGAAGGTTCGATTTGGCATCAGTTTTATAAAA
>DAOUVS010000037.1 GCA_030667525.1 Candidatus Zixiibacteriota bacterium
TCATTGAGAACGATCTTCAATTCATCAGGGAAACCAAAATCGAGTTCTGCCTTAATTACTTTTTTATCGGCAATAATACTGCTAATATATTTTTTACCCGAGAAACCAAATATATTTTCGCCAATTGGAGCCGCCAACAATTCAGATTGACAAATTATTCCCTCCGGAACAGCACTAACTTCCTTAAGATTAAAAGCATCGGAGAGCCTGATAAAAACCACTCCCGCCAACAACAGAATTGTCGCCAACAGGAACAATTTGTATTTTCGGCGAACCTGCAGAATCATTATTTCGACAACCTTTCAAGTAAAGCCGGGGCCATTAGTGTAATCGTTCCAGCGCCCATCGTAATCACCATATCTCCCGGCTGGGAGATTTTGGCAATTTCATCGAGACAATTTTCTTTGGCCCCAATATATTTAATCTTATCATACCCTTTTTCTTTGGCAGTTTTTTCAATCATCTCCGAGGTCACCCCGGGAATCGGTTTTTCACGAGCGGGATAAATATCAACCAGCAAAGCGATATCGGCCAGACCAAGGGCATCGGCAAAATCTTTATAGAACCGCTCGGTCCGTGAAAACAGATGCGGTTGATAAATAACAATCACCCGCCGATTAAATGTTTTTGCGGTTTCAAGAGTAGCTTCTATCTCAGTCGGATGATGAGCATAATCATCAACCACTAAAATATCATTGATAGTACCTTTTATTTCAAAACGTCTCTGAACCCCGCCGAATTGTGCAAGTGCCTCCGCCGCTTTTTCAAAAGGAACCTCAAGCTCCATCGTTGCGGAAATAGCCGCCAGGGCATTACTGATATTGTGGCGGCCCGGGACATTCAGGGTAACATCACCCAGTAATTTATTTCTCTGGAACAGTTTGAATTTAGAACCGCCTTCTTTAAGTTCCGCATCAACCGCCCGATAATCGGCTTTCTCACCAAATCCAAAACCGACCGAGGCTCTTGTGATCCGTGGATAAAGAGTTGTCGTAATCGGATCATCAACCGGATAAATAACCAGTCCATAAAACGGGACGCGATTCATATAGGCGACAAAACAGTTTTCCAAATCTTCCTGACCATCATAACAGTCGAGATGCTCCGGCTCAATATTGGTAATAACTGCCATCGACGGATACATCGCCATAAATGAACGGTCGTACTCATCAGCCTCGGCAACAAGATATTCACCATTGCCAAGCGATGCCCCAGTGCCTTTGCCGCTAACGATCCCGCCAACAATCACGGTCGGATCAAGCTCGGCATCGGCCATGATTTTTCCGATCATCGATGTTACTGTTGTCTTACCATGTGTTCCGGCGATACCAATTGAGTATTTCAGACGCATCAGTTCACCAAGCATTTCGGCCCGTTTGATAACCGCGATTCCCCGCCTTTTGGCCTCAAATACTTCAGGATTATCGTCTCCAACTGCCGATGAAATCACAACCGCATTGGCCGACCCGATATTATCGGGTGCATGCTGGTCATAAACAGGAATGCCAATACTTTCCAGTCGCTTGGTAACATCAGTGGAATAAATATCGGACCCGGATATTTTAAAGCCGAGATTAAAAAGGATTTCGGCAATACCGGACATACCGGCGCCGCCGATTCCGACAAAAAACAGTTCTTTTATTTTTCCAAATATCATTTTTCTATTTCTAAACCTTGCTTGAGTCTCCACGATGTTCTGCAACTGTTTCTCCTTCTTTATATTTTATCAGCCCCAAAATTTCATCAACTATTTTATCAACCGCTGATGGTGTACTATTTTTCGAGTTGGACGAAACCGCTTCGGACATTTTTTCTATCTGTCCCGACTCAAATAGTCCTACCACTTGTTCGAGTAAACTAGTAGCATCAAGTTGACCATCTTCAATTATAACTGCCGAACCATTTTCGGAATAGGTCCGGGCATTTATCATCTGATGATTCCCAGTGGCGAACGGATACGGAATCAGTATCGCCGGAAGTTTACAAACCGCTATCTCAGCCAAAGTCAATGCTCCGGCCCGGGCAATAATAAAATCGGCGGCGGCATAGGCTAATTCCATACGGTTTAAAAATGGGAAAAGGGCGCGACCAGAGACCTTGTCGCCCGCAAATGCGGCAACTTCCTTGTAGTCCCTTTCTCCCGTTTGCCAAATTAGCTGATAATTTTCCGGCAATTTTTCCAAACCGTTTTTAATATTATTGTTTATCTTTGAAGCACCCAAACTGCCGCCAAGAATAAATATTGTCTTTTTATTGCTATCCAACTGGAAGATATTTATTCCTTCCTGCCGGCTTACTTTTCCAATTATATCTTTTACCGGATTTCCGGTCTCAACAAGATTGTGGTTTTTTTTGAAATAACGAGCGGCCGAGCCAAACCCGAGAAACAGTTTATCAACCATCCCGGCCAGCTTCCGTGTCGCCAATCCCGGATATGAATTCTGTTCCTGAATAACACGTCTCCTTCCAAGTAGTACTGCCGCCAGAATCACCGGAGCCATCACATACCCGCCGGTTCCGATAACAATATCAGGCTTGAAGCGGGATAGTATAAAAATTGATTTGATGATCGAGCCAATCAGTACAATCGGGAAAAGCAGATTGGTCAGTGTCAGTGAACGCTGTATTCCACGGACATTTATTGTTTCCAGTTGATATCCCAGTCTTTTCCGCATTCTATATTCCAGACCTCTTTTGGTTCCGACAAACAGAAACTCGGTTCGGGTGTCCGGCTCGACACGATCTTTTAGCCGATTGGCAATTGCAATTGCAGGGAAAAGATGTCCCCCGGTTCCGCCGCCGGCAAATATCGCCCTGAGTTCTTTCATCTAACCACCATCCCTCTTCGTTTTGAAAGATTCAGGAGGATCGCGACCGAACAGATCGAGACAATCAGCGATGTCCCACCATAAGACAACAACGGCAAAGGAATACCGGTGGTCGGCAAAAGAGCGGTCACCACGCAAATGTTTACGAGCACCGAAACAAAAATCGAAGATGTCACGCCCATCGCCAGAAGATACCCAAACCGGTCAGGCTGATAACGGGCAATTTTCATTCCTCGCCAGATTATTACATAGAATAAAGCCAAAACGGCCATCAACCCAACAAAGCCGACTTCCTCGCCTATCGAAGCAAAAATAAAATCGGTATGAGGATACGGCAGGAAGAACAGTTTCTGTCGGCCATTACCTATTCCGGAGCCGAACAGACCACCGGCGCCAAGCGTTAACACCGCCTGCTTTACCTGATAACTCCCCAACAACGGAGATTTAATTGAGGCAATATAATCATACACCCGGGCGCTTTTGTACCCCAACACAAATACCATAAAGGCCGCCATTGAACCCATCGGCAAAATAAACGCGGCGAGATGAAACAGTCGCGCTCCGGCCAAAAAGAAAATTATCAAAACGGTTAGTGAAATTGTAATCGCAGAACCTAACCCCGGTTCCAGAATGATTAATACCAAACCAATCGCAATAAACGGACCATACGGATATAAGAATTGTTTCCACTGAGTAATATCCCGTTTTTTCTGCGATAACGAAAACGCCAGATAAATTATCACAACCAGTTTAAATAGTTCCGAGGGTTGGACAGAAAACGGTCCGAGAAACAGCCAGCGGTGTGAACCGTTACGTGCCGGCATCAGGAAAACCATCGCCAGAAGAATCAAGGTTACAAACAGAAGCGGAACCGAATAAGCCGACAGTTTTTTCAAATCAATTTTATACATCAGATAACCGGCCAATGAGCCAACCACCAACCAAAGAAGTTGTCTTTTCAGAAAAAACAGATTGCTTCCAAAACGGCTTTCGGCCATTACCGACGATGAAGAATAAACCATCACCATTCCGAAAATGACCAATGCTCCGGCGCTATATAATAATTTCCTGTCCAAAACTTTTTCTGCTCTTACCTGACCGATTTTTTCAGTTCGTTATTATTTTTTAATGCTGCAACTGCATCTTTAAATACCTGCCCCCGATGCTCAAAATTATCATACATGTCAAAACTGGCACAGGCCGGTGATAATAAAATCGTATCACCGGGCGAGGCGAGTTCAAACAGTTTTTGCACTGCTTTTTCCATATCGTCGGCGAACTGTACGGCGAATGATTTTCCAAGCCGGTTGAACATCTTCTCCCGTGCTTCACCGATAAGGACAATATTTTTGATATTATCTTTGCCGTATTTTAATATTGGGGCAAATTCGCCGCCCTTATCGCGTCCGCCAGCTATTAGATGAATCGGCGTTCCAAGCGATCTTAAAGCGTAGCAGACAGAATCAACATTGGTTGCCTTGGAATCATTCACAAAATTGACACCGGCAATTGAGCCGACATTTTCCATCCGGTGTTCCACCCCGGGAAATGTCTTTAATGTATCAGCAATATCCTCAGGTTTTATCCCGATCAACAACGCCGCCAATGATGCAGCCGCGGCATTTTGAAGATTATGCGGTCCGGGGATTTTAATCTCTGATGTTTCAACAATATTTTGCTCTTTTCCCTCCGCAACGCCAACCAGCGACCCTCCCCTCTGGAAGACCCCGGTTGGCAGACTGCGGATATGGGAAAAATATTTTTTCTCAGCCGAAGTCGGAATATCATCAGAGGCGATAACTCTGTCCTCGGCATTCAGTATCAGATAATCGGATGGTGTCTGATTTATGGCGATTTGATATTTTGCTTTTTTATACGAATCAAAACCATCATACCGATCAAGATGATCCGGTGTCAGGTTTAGTATCATCGCTACATGCGGTGCAAACTCCTCGATATTCTCAAGTTGAAAACTGGACAGCTCGACCACCGCATACCCATCTTCAGAAATATTTGCAACGACTTCGGCAAATGGTCGTCCGATATTTCCGCAGACTTCTACTTTTAATCCGGCATTTTTTAGAATCTCACCGATCAATGTCGTTGTTGTCGTTTTTCCATTGGAGCCGGTGATAGCAATAATTTTTCCCTTACAGAACCAGGATGATAATTCGATCTCAGAGAATATCGGGATTCCTTCCGATTTAATCTTCTGCACTATTTCAATAGTTGCTGGGACCCCGGGCGATAAGATAACAAAATCAGATTGCAGCAGTTTGTCAGTATGGCCTCCGGTTTCATAAGCAATATTATTATCCAGAATTTTTAATTGATCGGCCAAATCATTTGCATTCCGATTATCAGAGACAAATGGTGTCCCGCCTTTATCCATAATCAATAAAGCAGCGGCGACACCTGAACGGGCCATCCCGATAATTCCTACCTTACGATTTTTTACTCTTTCTTGTATTGTCATCTTACCTTCAATGTTGCCAGCATCAGCAACGCAAACAAAGCACCAACAATCCAGAACCTAACGACCACCTTTGACTCCGGCCAGCCGCTCAGCTCAAAATGATGATGGATTGGCGCCATTTTAAAAACTCTTTTGCCGCCGCGATATTTGTACGACAGCACCTGTATTATCACTGACAAAACTTCTATCACAAAAACTCCGCCGACGATCACCAGCAGGAGTTCTTTTTTTAATAAGATTGCAATCGAACCAAGCGCTCCGCCCAAAGCAAGTGAACCAGTATCGCCCATAAATACTTCAGCCGGATGCGAGTTAAACCAGAGGAAACCAAGTGCCGCTCCAATCGCTGCCCCGCAGTAAATAGCCATCTCCCCGGCACCGGGGATATATTCGATCTGCAGATAATTTGAAAAGTCAATGCGGCCGCTGACATAGGCGATTCCGGCAAAAGCGACAAAACTAAGCCCGCATAAACCGATCGCCAGACCGTCGCAGCCATCGGTTAGATTGACGGCATTGGATGATCCGGTGATAACAATAATAATAAATGGGATATAAAACACACCCAGTACCAGCATATAGTTTTTGAAAAACGGAATCCCGGTTGTACCGTCGAAGCTTGAATTGGGTGGTGCCAGACTAAGCAGCAAACCAAATATTAAACCAAGCAGGACCTGCCCGATAAGTTTTTTCCGTGCGACCATTCCTTTGGTCTGGTTTTTAACCGCCTTGAGATAATCATCCATAAAACCAATCAAGCCGAGCCAAACAGTGACCATCAAAATCATCAGAATATAAAAGTTGGTCAGATCTGCCCATAAAAGGGTCGGAACAATAATGGCGAAGAGGACAATCAGCCCGCCCATGGTCGGTGTCCCCTCTTTACTAAGATGACTCTTCGGGCCCTCGCTTCGTATTTTCTCTCTCACTTGATATTTTTTCAACAATCTGATAAATAGCGGACCGAGCAATATTGAAATAAGGATGGCGGTAATAGTGGCGGCAGCGGCACGAAAAGTTATATATCGAAAAAGGTTAAACGCCGAAAAATAATCAACTAATTGTGTAAACAAAAAATAAAACATATTAATTATCCCTGAAGGCGGATCCTTTTAATAAGGTGATAAGTTTTTCAAGACCGATGCCGCGGGAGGCCTTTAGATATATAACTCCCCCTCTTGGCAAGTTACCTATCAAAAAATCTCCCGCTTCGCTGACATCGGTAAAATAATTTATATTACTACTAAATCCGTTCTCTTTGGCTGATTCAAATAAATCTTTTGATAACTGTCCAACCGCAATTAGATTTTCAAATTTCAATTCGGCGATTAGTTTTCCTATCTGCCGATGGTACATAATTGATTTCTCACCCAGCTCCAGCATATCTCCGACAATCACAATATTGGGGCGATTAACCATTTCCGGTAAATCGAGATAATTTCTAAATGAGTGCAGACCTGACTCCATTGAGGTTGGATTGGCATTATAACAATCGGCGATAACGGTCAGCCCGGAAATATTTTCTATTTCCCCACGATACATACTGACATCAAATTGTAGTTTATCAAGGTCTTCAGCAGTGATATCCAAACCGAGCGCCCGGCAGGTTGTGTAGGCAGCTAATATATTATACACCTGATGCTCACCAAAAAGTTTGACTTCGATTATTTTTCCGTCAATCTGTATTTGCGGATAACCGGAGCTGGAAACTCCAGCTTTTTCGGCTCTATAATCAGCAGATGAATCAAAACCATAAGTTATAAAATCTCTTTTCCGCTTTGCCGCTGTCTGCATCAAAGTCGGATCGTCGGCATTGAGAATCACGATCTTGTCAGCATCAAGAGAATCGGCCAGACTAAATTTTTCCTCGGCGACATTTTCCATTGTTCCCAATGTCTCCAGATGGGTCGGACCGATATTGGTTATCAGGACAACTTCCGGCTGCGCGATCTCGGCCAGTTGTTGCATCTCCCCTGCGACCGAAATGCCAAGCTCAAAAACGGCATACTCCGTATCTGACGGCATCTTAAAAATTGAGAGCGGCAGACCAAACAGATTATTAAAATTGCCGGGTGAACGGTAGGTCTTGTTGGTTTTGTTTCGAATAAATGAATATATCATTTCTTTGGTTGTGGTTTTGCCATTGGAACCGGTTACTGCGACCAGTTTTGTTTCTGACTCGTTCCGATAATTTTGAGCCAGCTTTAACATCGCCAGATGAGTATCATCGACCGCAACGGTTGGCACCTTGGTTTTTAATTCATCTATCCCGGTGAATTTGTTATTCACCAATAATCCGGCACAGTTTTTCCCGACAGCATCATCAAGGTAGCGATGACCATCATCGCTTACCCCCTCAATCGCGACAAACAGTTGTTCCCCTCCAACAACTCGGCTGTCGATTGCGACACCTTTAAAAACTGCTGTTGCAAACTCCTTGTTTAGCAACTTGCCATTTACCTCCTGGGCAAGGTTTTTGAAATCCCTACTTATCACCCGGTTTTAACCTGTTTATATCCAAACGTCTCAAGCGCGTTTTCTATTTCCATTTTATCATCAAACGGATATCTCGTTGTACCTATCTCCTGATAATCCTCGGCCCCTTTTCCGGCAATTAAAACCGTATCCTCTTTTTCCGCTTTTTCGATAATTGCTTTGATCGCCTCACTGCGATCCGGAATTACTTCGTAGTTGTCACCGACCATTCCCGGTATCGTTTCCTCAAATATTTTTTCGGGATCCTCGGTTCTGGGGTTATCTGAAGTCAACACTACAAAATCGGAATTGGACGACGCAGCCGCCGCCATCAACGGACGTTTGCCGCTATCCCTGTCGCCGCCGCATCCGAAAAGAGTCAGCACTTTGCCATTAGTAATTTCGCGCGCCGACAGACACAATCTTTCCAAAGCATCAGGAGTATGAGCATAGTCGATTACGACCGAAAACGGTTGTCCGATAACCACCGGCTGATAACGACCGGGAACCGGTTTAGCCGCTTCCAATCCTTTTTTTATTAGACTTAAATCAATTCCGAGGGCAACTCCAGCGGCGGCGGCACAAGTGGCATTGGCCAGATTGTACCGTCCCGGCAGATTAAACCATACCTCGCAGGAATCAAACGCTGTCACCAAATTAAATAGTGACATGGTTGGAGATAGTTTTGCCGAATCGATTTTGACATCAGCATTATTGCCAGCCGATGAAAATGAAATTGCATTGTTTTCGTAATCGTCCAAAAGCATGAGAAACTCAGGAACATCCTGATTGATAACAGCACAACTGTCCTTCCCTGTAATTTTTTTCAAAAGCAGTTTTTTGGCCGCCAGATATTCTTCCATGCTCTTATGAAAATCAAGATGATCGCGACTGAAATTTGTATAGAGACCGATTTTCAAATCAATATTATCGACCCGGTTTAATACCAGGGCATGAGATGAAATTTCAATCACTGCATATTCGCATCCGGCCTTAACCATCTCAGAAAGATAAAATTGCATCTCAATAGAATCAGGCGTGGTTCGTTCAGCCTTAAACTGCGCTACTGTTGTATCATAAACCAATGAGTTCACCATCCCGGCTTTGATCCCGGCTATCTCCAATATTTTCCGAACCAAAAAAACTGTGGTACTTTTTCCATTGGTCCCTGTCACACCAATTACTTTCAGCTTATGGCCGGGATAATCGTAGAAACAGGCCGCCATATCGGCCAATGCTTTCCTGACCGAGCCAACAACCACAACCGGAAGCGTGCACTCAAATTCGCTGTCGCTTAAAATTGCGACGGCACCGTTTCGAATTGCATCGTTTATGAATTTTTTTCCATCCAAACGATATCCGGTTATAGCAGCAAACAGCATCCCCGGCTTTACCCGGCGGGAATCATATTCCAAACCATTGATATCAACACTGCCTTTCCCGACAAGTTTTGCATCATCCAATGGTTTTATTAAGTTTTTTAATTTCATTGTTTCTTTTTTAGCTGTTACCGCATACCAATCGACATTTTGTTGTCTTGCTTATTTTTTCACCGACTTTTGGAAACTGCTTTTTGACTATTCCGCAACCCTCAAATTCAAAATCTATTCCCTGATAATTCAAAAGTGCCAGCGCGGTCCGCATATTCAACCCAACCAGATCGGCCATAACGATATTGTCATCATCATTGCTATCAACCAGTACAGCAATTTTTTCGCTTCCCGGTATCTTACGATTGGCCGGCGGGTACTGCCAGACAACAAGACCACTTTCACGATTTGTCTTTAATGTCAATCCGTCTCGCAAAGCCATCGTTTTGGCAAATTCGTAATCACGCCCGACAAAATCGGTCACCTCAATCATCTCGCAATCGTTGCCATCAGCTTTCAGATGAGTATTCGGTTTGAGTAAATCGCTGTTGGCAATACTGTACCGTTCGGCCATTCGTTTAAATGCCGGCCCGGCGGTATGTCCGCCATAATGCACCGGTTCCGGCTGATGCAAAATTACGATTCCGGCGATTCTTGGTTTCTCAGCCGGGAAATATCCCAAAAATGATGCATTAAATTTATTTTTTATATATCCGCCATTTTCCGGATCAGGAATCTCGGCGGTCCCGGTTTTTCCAGCAATTGATATTATACTCGATTGTGCCGGTGTTGCGGTTCCTCGTTCAACCACACCGGTCAGAAATGATCTGAGTATCTCGGCATTATCTTCTTCTATCACCCGGCCAATAAATTCTTTCTCCATATATTTGATAGTCCGGTTATCCGAATCAATAATACCCTTGATCACATGCGGTCGATATAGTTCACCGCCGTTGGCCACCGCGCCAACCGCAGCCGCCAGTTGTAACGGAGTTGTCGAAATTGACTGCCCCATTGCCAGCGCCGCTATATTATATTCCGACCAGACACCCGGATCTCCAATAGCTCCCGAGGCCTCACCTGGTAGATCGACCCGCAGTTGTTGTCCAAAACCGAATTTATATAAGACATCTTTTAGTTTTTCCCCACCCAAACGCTGGGCAAGTTTTCCGATTCCGATATTACTCGAAAGCTCCATTATCTGTTGAATATCCAGAGTATCATGCTTTTTATCATCCCGTAAGCGACGCCGTCCGCATTGCCAAAGACCATTTTCGCAGTAAATCTTTTCCTCAAGATCAACCAGATTTTCATCGAGCAATGCTGCCATGGTGGCAATTTTCAGGACCGATCCCGGCTCAAAACAATCACTGACAGCGCGGAGTTTGAGAACACCTGAGGTCGAGTTTTCGATATAATCGGCTGCAGCTAAAATCTCTCCGGTAAAGCAATCCAGAAAAACGGCTGTTCCTGATATTGCGTTATACTCCTTCACGGCCGATTTTAGTTCGTCTTCAACGATCTCCTGAAAATACCAATCGAGTGTAAGAACCATCGACTTACCGGTGACCGGTTTCACCAGCGGGACTTCTCTGAGATTGTATGTATTGTTTTTTCCGTCCCGAAGAAAATCAATCAAACCGGGCAAACCGGCCAATAAAGAATCATGATTATACTCAAACCCGGATAAGCCCTGATAATCAATATTTGTATTGCCAATTATCTGACGGCCGACCTCATTAAATGGATAATCTCTTCTTAATCCTTTTCGTAAGTACAACCCGTCCACAGAATCGGCGGCTATTTGTATCGCCAATTTATCTGATAAATCTCTTTTGATCCATCTGAATCTTTCCGGCTCTAATTTGTATTTTTTTCGACTGGTTCCGGATTTCCAACCATTGATACGGTCAAGATAACGATTGGCTTTATTTACTTCCGATTTATTCCGCGGATAAGCCGAAAGCGAACTGCCAACAACATTGATAGCAACTTCCCGCCCGGTTCGATCATAAATTATTCCGCGTTCAGCCTGCACTTTTGTTTTTCCCGATGATTGCGCCCGCGCCTTTTCGCCATATTCGGAACCATGCACCAATTGGATCGATCCCAGCCGCGCCAGCAGAATTACCCATACCGCCGTTATCACGACATATAGAAACAGCAGCCGGACTTTGTTAAATCTACTCTTCATCGAAATCAAATATCTCTTTTCCTTCGGCTTTGCTTTCGGTAATCACCGGAAAATGATCGGCCACCTTTTGAAACGAACTTATCAAATCGGCAAACTGATAGTTTTTGGAAAACTTCCGCTTTGAAACCAGCGTAAACATATTTTCCGAAGCGGTTTGCTGTAATTTGAATTTATCCAGAGCCAACTGCTCGATCCTTGAGTGGCGACAGAGGTCATTTATCTCGGCCTGGTTTTTCTTTATCAAATCTTTAATCTGATTTTTTTCTTTCTTAAGAGTGCCAACTTCAGTCGACAGATTCAGGATATAAACATTTTGCCAGATATGAGTACAGGCAAATAAAACCAAAGCGGCCACCACCAGCGTGGAAATAAATGAACCGGAAGACAAAAGCGCTCCTTTTTTACGGGAACCAGTTTGCCGCCGCGGCCGATATCTGCTTTTTGAACTCTTCATATTATCAGTTTAATTTCTGGGCCGCCCGCAGTCTGGCTGAACGGGCACGACTGTTTGATACAACCTCTTCATCTTTTGGTCTTACAACCTTTTTGGTTAATATTTTAACTTCCGGTTTTTTGCCACAGGCGCAAACCGGGAATTTATCAGGACAGATACATCCTTTTGCCCGCTCCTTAAAAAATCGTTTTACAATTCTGTCTTCAAGTGAATGGTATGACAAAATCACCAATCGCCCGCCCGGAGCAAGCAGGTCAAGAGCCTCCGGCAAAGCTGTTGTTAATTCATCCAATTCACCGTTAACTTCTATTCTAATCGCCTGGAACAGTCTTGCCAGCGTGTTGTTTAAATCTTTTCCGGAAACAGACGATTTCAATACAGCCTGCAATTTATCGGTCGTATCAATTTTTTCTTCTTGCCTTTTTTTATCAATCGCCGTAACGATCCGCCGTGCCTTAGGCTGTTCCCCATAAGTGCGAAAAATCTCGAGCAACTTATCGGTTGAATATTCATTGACAACCGTCTCAGCGGTCAGACTATCATTCGCATTCATCCGCATATCGAGCGGACCATCCTGCATAAAAGAAAACCCTCGCTCTGATGAGTCGATCTGATGTGATGACACCCCAAGATCAAAGAGGATCCCATCTACTTTGTCGATCTTGTTTTCTCTGGTCACTCTGTTTATCTCGCTGAATCTGCTGTTTACAATATGTGTCTCTTGTGGAGCACCCTTAAGGTTTTCACTTGCCGCTTTTACCGCCTCATTGTCCCGATCAAATCCGAAAAGTACAGCCTTTTTTGATAGGCTTTCTGAGAGAATTCTTAAATGCCCGCCACCACCGCAGGTCATGTCGAGATAGGTTCCATCTTGGCGAGAAATCAGATAGAACAGAACCTCTTCCGGCATCACCGGCAGATGATATAAACTACTATTCTTGCCCTCGGTTGAGATCAAATAACTTTTCCGCTACATCTTCGTAGCTTTGACCATACTGGCTGAGATATTGGCGGTACGATTCGGGGTTCCAGAATTCGATCCATCGATAAACTCCAATAGCCAAAATTTCCTTGTTTATTCCGGCATCCTGCTGAAGATGTGAGGGAATAAGTAATCTGCCCTGACGGTCAAGGTTAATGTTTACGGCTACGGAATGAAGCAAACGGCTGAAATATCTGAAATCTTTCTGGGTGAAATTCAGTTCACCGAGACGCTGCTGAATTTGTTGCCATTCGCTTGTAGGGTAAAGTGCAAGACATCCGTCCAAACCTTTGGTAAGAATGAACTCATTGTCCTGTTTGGCTTGTTTTTCTGAAGGCCTTAGTTTCGATGGCAGAGAGATCCGTCCCTTCGTGTCCATCAATACTGTGAACTGGCCATAAAAGCCTTCCATTCGGCGTCCTCCACTTTGCACCACTTTATTCCAATTTTCACCCCCATTAAGCTATAAATTACATATAAAGTCAAGAAAAAAACAAATTTTTTATTACAGATAACCTGTTAAGATACAATCACTAAGAAATAAAAATATACCTTATACATCTAATACCTTCAGTTATATAAATTTCCGGGTTGTTTTTATAATCAGACAGCTCAAAAATAACTTCATCTGAATTCCATAAAGTATGGGGCAACAACAATATATTTTATTGAAACGATTTTTCATAATCTTCGACCTCCTTTCCCATTGAATAAAATACAGACTGCGGGACAATCAGTTACATAGTTTTTTCAAAATATTTCCACATCCTGCCCAAAAGGCAAACCTCTTGCAATAACACCAATTGACTCAAATTGAAACAGGAGAAGTCGGATGAAACTGAGAATGACATTTTTTATCCTTGTTTTTTGCTTTTTAGCAGGATTATCGGCTATGGCCGATACCATTGAATTGAGCTTCTCCCCCGATTCACTACTTCACCCCGATAAAAACCATAATTATATCTACCCAAAGACAGAGACTATAACGGTCAACCCGGAATTATCGCTGCCGGTAAAAACAGTTTATATAAATTCATCAGCCAGCCTCGCTGACATTAATGTTTTTGTTGAAGAACTTGATCAATCACCTATCGGATTTATACCGGCCGAGAAATTGAAATTTAGCGGTCTGATAACGGCGCTTGAAGACAGACAAAAAACTTCACCATTGTATGCTATTTCAAATTTTGAGAATGTTCTATATGACCAGCAGATCATCAAGAAGGGCCACTTAACTATCATTGCTCTTTCAATTCTGCCGGTTACCATCGATAAAGATAATAATCTTATACTAAACACTAAAATAACTATCAGCATCGATGCCCCTCAGAACGGTACCTATACCGGCGAATCTCTTTTTTCGGCACTCGAAAATTATTCGTCAGATCATAACAATATGTTTTCAAATAAGGCAGGCTCTTCTGATAGCGGCGATGCCATTCCAAAATATGTAATTATAACTTCTACCGAACTTGCTCCCGCTTTTAATGATTTGGTTCTGTTTAAAAATGCCACTGGTATTCCGACTACCATTAAAATTACCGATTCGATTTATGCCAGTTATTCCGGGATCGATAATATTGAAAAGATACGTAATTACCTGATAGATTTTTATAATAACGGCGGCGAATATGTTTTATTGGGCGGCAATGATGTTGTTGTCCCGGTCAGATATTTGTACTATTACAACACCAGCACAGCACCCTCGGATCCATATAATCTGATGCCGTCCGATCTTTATTACGCCGACCTTGACGGTGACTGGGATCTTGATGGTGATGGTGTCTGGGGTGAGCCGACCCACGATGCCCCGGATATAGTACCGGAACTTTTGGTCGGCCGCCTACCGGTTATGACAATAGAAGCAATTGAAAATTATGTTTCCAAACTTATTCTGTATCAGACAAATCCCGGCAATGGCGATTTTGATTATCTCGAAAAAACATTGATTTTCAGCTCCGACCAGATGCGCGATTATCCGTCGATGGGGCAACATGGTTATATCGCCAATGAGCTGCCTCTCAATGTTTTTTGTGACACGGCGCAAACTATCGAAATGCCGGATGGGATTGATCCTGCTCCCACTAATCCAAATGGCGCCGAAGGTATTAACAAAATATCCGAGGGGTTTGGTTTTATTCATATCCTGGCCCATGGTCGCCGCGATGGTTTCAGAGTCAAGGCGTCCGGTTATGACGACTGGCCGGCATCATTGATCCTTTCATCACCACAGAACAGCCCTCACGGAAGTTTGCTGAATCTGGAACCGAACGGGAAAGTGTCTCTGTACTATTCGCTTTCCTGCCAGGTAGGTGGTTATGATCTGGATAGTACCAATAGCTTACCCGATGACTGGTCGTTTGTAGAATCTATTATTGCCGCCAAAAATGCCGGTGCGATTGGAATGGTTGCTTATTCCCGCTGGGGATGGGTTTACTCCAGCTATTTTCTGGAAGCATCTTTCACAAAACATCTTTATGGTGACGCCGACGGCAGTCCGGTCAAAGCGATGTACTACTCATGGCTTGACTACCCCTACTATCGTGATCTGATCTACGGACAGAACTTCTTTGGAGACCCAACCGTTAAGTACTACCAAACCAAACCGTCAAAACTGAACCTTGACGTCGCAGCCACTAAAGGCGCATCCTGCTTTTTTGCATCTATCAATAATGTTCCAATGCCGGATGTGATCGTCACAATTACAATGGATGGCGAAATCCTTGAATCTGGCTTAACCGATGAATACGGTAATTTTGAATCGCAAGTCGATCTCCTATATGGAAATGATTATTATCTCACCGCCTATAAAGATAGTTGCACAATATTTAAGGTCGTCTACTCCCCGACCATTACGCTTGACAACGAAGAAGGTACAGACCAACAGCTTCCCGAATATTATAGCCTCGAACAGAATTTCCCAAATCCATTTAATCCTGCCACAACTATTCGCTATTCGCTTCCGAAATCTGACGAGGTAACTTTGGAGATATTTAATATCCTTGGTCAGCTAATAAGTTCATACAATCCTGGGGATCAACCGGCTGGTGAATACACCTACACCTGGAATGCCAGCGACGATAATAATCGAGCATTATCATCAGGGATCTATTTCTACCGCCTCAAAACCGGTGAATTTATCGAAACCAAAAAGATGACCATGATTAAGTAGCAGAAATCAGATCAATTACAATTTTACTATTCTATGATACAATGCTCGCGGATAAGACAGCAGAATTAAAAATATTCCCCAAAACAGGGCGACAATTTTACTCGGTATGGTTTCGCTGTATTTTTTAAAATACCTGGCGATCGCGCGGTGCCATTCCATTACCATTTGCGGTTTTATTTTCCTGATTGTCCCGCCATAATAATGCTCGATCACAGCCGTTGGATAGTACAGATTAATATACCCGGCTTTTTTTACTCTGCGGCAGAAATCGACATCATTAAAGAATATCCGAAA